>CAKPSA010000101.1 GCA_934183145.1 uncultured Veillonella sp. | reverse complement strand
GTCGATAGCCTTTTTCTTTTTAGCTGTTTGGCAGTAGTAAAATGTAATACTTTAAAGTTTGATATAAGAGATAAAAAAAGAGGTGATACATTAGGTATCACCTCTTAATGTTAGATAATAAAAAAGCAGTGCATAAGCACTGCTTTTACTATGGCGGAGAGACAGGGATTTGAACCCTGGGTACGGGATAACCGCACACATGATTTCCAATCATGCTCCTTCAGCCGCTCGGACACCTCTCCATGTATTCTGTTATGTAACAGGTACTTGTATAGTATATGAAAAAGTTAGATTTATGTCAAGCAAAAAATAGTAAAAATCTTAGACTTTCATAAGACTTTTAAAGTATAAGAAAAAGCCGCCTGAAAAGGCGGCTTTTAGTGTTAGTATTATAATACTTCTTTGATTTCAGCTGCATCGATGGATGCTTTGATATCGTCTGCCATTTTTTCGATTTTTGGAAGATCTTCTGGTTTTAAAGAGGATTTGATATCAAGTGGTTCGGATACGATTTCAATATCTTTGAAGTCGTTTTCGAAGTGAGCAACCATTGTTTTCATTGCAGCAGATGCCCAAGAGTGGTTACCGATGATAGATACCTTGTGGTTTTGGAAGTTAAGAGCTTTCAATTCATGAATGAAGTTTTCCATAGTAAGGTATAGGTTCAAATTGTATGTAGGCGCAATTGTTACCAAGTTAGTATATTTCCAAGCGTCAGCAATGATGTAGGACGCATTTGTTTTGGAAACATCGTAGATTTTGATATCTGTAACACCGCGTTTGGACAATTGTTTTGCCAATTGTTGTGCGATGGCACGAGTGTTACCGTACATAGAACCGAAGGCGATAACTACACCTTTTTGCTCAGCTGTGTAGCTGGACCAGTGCAAGTATTTGTGCAAGATATAATCGATAGATTCAGGTGTACGCCAGATTGGACCATGAAGTGGAGCAATGCGTTTAATATCAAGACCGGAAACTTTGCGGATTGCATTTTGTACTTGAGGACCGTATTTACCAACGATGTTTGTATAGTAACGACGAGCTTCTTCTTCGTATGTAGCAACATAATCAGTTTGGTCAGCAAATATATTGCCATTCACTGTACCAAATGTACCGAAAGCATCGGCAGAGAACAATGTACCAGTAGATTTTTCAAATGTACAAGTTACTTCTGGCCAGTGAACCATAGGCATAGTGTAAGAAACAAGCGTATGTTTACCTAGGCAAATTTCATCGCCTTCTTTAACAGTGTAGTATTGATCAGGTTTTGGAGTATTGTAGAATTGTTCGAACATGCGGAATGTTGTAGCGTTACCAACCATTTTACAGTTAGGGTAGCGTTCCAATGTTTCCAACAATGTTTGGCAATGGTCTGGTTCCATATGGTTTACGATGATGTAATCAAGGTCGCGACCATTTAATAGATGAGTCAAGTTATCAAAGTATTCTTCGCGAATTTCAGCATCAACAGAGTCTACAACACAAGTTTTTTCATCGTCGATGAAATAGCTGTTATAGCTAACACCATTTGGAATAGGGAATAAGTTTTCAAAACGTTCTGTAGTCCAGTCATTACTACCAATCCAGTAGATATTATGGGTCATTTTCTGAGCACAATGCATAATAAAATCCTTTCTTAACTCACATTTGTTATGTATAGGTTTACACGAATTCTCATGTTCGTAAATATATCATCAACTTATAATACTAATATTTTCGAAAAAAATCAATATTGAAAAGCCTACCCCAAGGAGTAGGCTTTCACAGGAAAAAATAGTCATAAATTATTTAAAGTATTTTACACCAGATGTAAAGATTGGCATTTCTAATTGACCAGGAATATTTTTGCTAATTCCTGCACCACAGCGTTCGGAATGCGCCATTTTACCGAATACGCGACCATCTGGACTATAAATACCTTCGATAGCAGCGACAGATTGATTTGGATTGAAGCGGCTATCCATGGATGCGATACCATCAAAGTCTACATATTGTGTAGCAATTTGACCAGTTTTATTGAATTCCAGAACTTGTTGAGGGGAAGCAATGAAGCGACCTTCGCCGTGAGAAATTGGCACAGTGTAGATTTCTCCTGCTTTAGCATCACTCATCCAAGGGGATTTCGTAGAAATAACTTTTGTGTTAACCATGCGAGACAAGTGACGACCGATTGTGTTGTATGTCAATGTAGGATGATCTGCTGTTAACGTTTCGATATGACCACCTGGCAATAAGCCTAATTTGATAAGGGCTTGGAAACCATTACAAATACCAAGTACAAGGCCGTCTTGTTTGTACAAGAGGTTTTCTAGGCCTTCTGCAAGGTATGGATTGCGGAAGAGGGTAGCCATGAATTTGCCAGAGCCATCGGGCTCATCACCAGCACTGAATCCACCAGGGAACATTAGGATTTGAGATTCAGCTAATTTTGTTTTAATTACATCGATAGATTCTTTTAATTGTTCTGGTGTTTGGTTGCGAATGACTACGATATCTGTTTCAGCACCAGCACGTTCAAAGGCGCGAGCGGAATCAAATTCACAGTTTGTACCTGGGAATACAGGAATGAGCACTTTAGGTTTTGCCCCTAAGGATGTACTGCGCGGTTTAGCATGTTGGTCGTGGATGTATGCCACTGCTTCACCAGTACCATTTGGTGCATGCATAGGGAAGATATCGTTTAATGGAGCTTCGTATGCAGCTTGTACTTCTTTAAGGGATACAGATTGGCCTTCCCATTCAATTACAGGATTTTCTTGTGTTACACCGATCACTTTCACATCAGGCAATTCTAAAAGATAGTTAACAGCTTTAATATCTACCTCTACGATAAATGCACCAAGAGCAGGTTGGAAAATACCTCGTTCAGCATATTTATCGAATTTAACACCAATATTATTGCCTAGCGCCATTTTTGTGACTGCTTCAGGAATACCGCCTTGTTCAACTACATAAGCAGAGTAAACACGACCTTTTTCGATTTGTTCTTGTAAGGTATCGCAATTTTCTTTGAAACGATCCCAATCTGGCGTGTCATCGTATGTACGAGGTACATCGAAGAATACTAGGCGATGATCTACACCTTTTAGGTCTTGGCTTACGATATTGTCTACATGAGCTGTGCCAACAGCAAAGGATACGAGGGTAGGTGGAACAGTAAGGTCCATGAAGGTACCGCTCATAGAATCTTTGCCGCCAATAGCGCCTATTTCGAGTTCTTTTTGAGCTTTATATGCACCGAGAAGGGCTGCTACAGGTTTACCCCAAGATTCTTTAGAATTGAGGCGTTCAAAGTATTCTTGTAATGTTAAGTATGCATCTTCACGACGACCGCCAAGTGCTACTAATTTTGCAACAGATAAAAGAACTGCATATTGTGCACCATGGTATGGGCTCCAAGCAGATAATTCTGGTACGAAGCCATGTGTCATGATGCTCGCAGTTGTAGTTTCACCGTTTAATACAGGTAATTTTGCAACCATACCTTGGGTAGGAGTTTTTTGGAACTTACCACCGAATGGCATGAGCACTGTATTAGCACCAACAGTGCTATCGAAACGTTCTGCTAAACCTTGTTGAGAGGCTGTGTTTAAATCGGATACTGCGGTAAGCCATTTTTCTTTGAAGTTATCTGCGCTAGCAGAACCGCGTAAGAAGTAAGAACGATCTGCTGGAGCTGTTACGATAGCTTCTTGTTGTTGGCTAGCACCATTTGTGTTTAAGAAATCGCGACTGATGTCTACTATAGTTTCGCCATTCCATTTCATGATGAGGCGATTTGTATCAGTTACATCGGCTACCACTGTGCATTCCAAGTTTTCTTCATCGCAGTAGGCTTTGAATGCGTCTACATCAGCAGCGGAGATAACGCAAGCCATACGTTCTTGAGATTCGGAGATGGCTAGCTCTGTACCATCAAGGCCAGCGTATTTTTTAGGAACTAAATCAAGATTGATTGTTACTCCATCTGTTAATTCACCGATAGCAACAGATACACCGCCTGCACCAAAGTCATTACAACGTTTAATAAGAGTTGTTACTTCACCGCGACGGAAGAGGCGTTGAATTTTACGTTCTGTAAGGGCATTGCCTTTTTGAACCTCTGCACCACATGTGGAAAGGGATTCTACGGTATGTTCTTTAGAGGAACCGGTAGCGCCACCACAGCCATCACGGCCAGTTTTACCGCCCAGCAATACTATTACATCGCCTGCAACAGGTACTTCACGACGTACTTGGTTGCGAGGTGCAGCACCGATAACAGCACCGATTTCCATGCGTTTAGCTACATAGCCAGGATGGTAATATTCTTTTACTTCACCTGTAGCAAGGCCGATTTGGTTGCCGTAAGAGGAGTAGCCACGAGCAGCTTCTTGGGTAATTTTCTTTTG
>CAKPSA010000100.1 GCA_934183145.1 uncultured Veillonella sp. | reverse complement strand
GACGTAACAACTCAGGCTCAGGCTCAGGCTCAGGCTCAGGCTCAGGCTCAGGCTCAGGCTCAGGCTCAGGCTCAGGCCGATGATACTACAGCTAAGGAGGTACACCATGTTTAATTATGATTTCATGCAAAATGCCTTCTTCGTAGCTATCTGCATTTCTCTATTATGTCCATGTATTGGTATCTTCATGGTACTTCGCCGGTCTAGTATGATTGGGGACACCATGAGCCATGCATCGCTAGCAGGTATTACATTAGGCTTATTAACAAATACTAATCCTATCTTAGGGGCTTTCATCTTTACTGCTATTTGCGGTGCCCTCATCGAGTTCTTGCGGAAATATTTTTCTCACCACCTCGATCTAATCCTAACCATCATCTTGTCACTTAGTATTGGTACCGCTATTACGCTAATTAGTTCAGGCAAGTTGAAAGCTAACGCTAATGTGTTCTTCTTCGGCAGTATCTTAACCGTAAACACAACAGATATGATTAGCATTGCAGCACTAACCATTCTATCTGTTTTAACCTTATATTTCTTATATAACTCACTCCTCTACATCGCCTATGATGAAGAGGCAGCTCGTGTAGCCGGTGTTAAGGTTGATTTTATCAATTACATCTTTGCTATCTTAATGGCTGCAGCCGTATCCATTTCTATTAAAATCGTTGGTGTTCTCGTATTAAGTGCTATGATTGCCTTACCTGTAGCGTCAGCATTACAACTAGAAAAAGGATTTAGAACTACATTACTCTGTTCTATTGGATTTAGTTTGCTAGCTATGGTTATTGGCCTATTCGGATCATACTATCTCAATGTAGCTCCAGGTGGTTTTGTATCCCTCACATCAGTTGCAATTCTACTCGTAGTATTAGTCATCAAAAATATCAGAACTATCCTACGCCGTATGCAATTTAGCAAGTAAACAAAGATAATCATCAATATATAGATAGCTATTCTATTAGCAAAATAAGGTAACTATTCTTTTGCAAAATAAATTATCTACTTATACTTGTGTAGCATGTTTAGTATTAAAACAGAATCGAAAGAGCGTTATGAATACAACAAATTGGCCAGAAGGCATAAAAAAGACCAAACAGCGTGAAGCCATTTGGTCCGTATTAACAACTACAGATAAACCCATTACTGCTATGGAAATTGCAGAGCGTTTAGGTAATGGTAGCACTACATGGATGTCTACCATTTACCGTACCCTTGAGTTATTAGAAACAAAGGAAATTGTTACCCGTACAACACTCATGGGTAGCGATATGGCATATTATGAGATAACCCCTCATACGCACCGTCACTATGCAGTATGTATAAAATGTGGAGCCATGATACCGCTCCACACCTGCCCTGTCGTAGAAATGCCGCAAGAACTAACCGATGCAGGCTTTACAGTAACAGAACATCACCTAGAAATTGCGGGAATCTGTAAGGACTGTAAAACAAAGGTTAATACAACTCTATAAATAAACGCAAGAAAAAGGACGTAACTGTAAGGGTTACGCCCTTTTGTAATTTTATGATGTTTCGTATTAGCCTTGATTAACTTTCACCAATTACAGCATTAATGGAGCAATTACAAATCCAAGTGCTACTGAAATAGCGATGGCAAGTACCCCAGGGATGAAGAACGGATGGTTAAATACGAGCTTACCGATTCGTGTTGAGCCGGTATCGTCCATTTGTACAGCCCCTAAAAGTGTTGGGTATGTAGGCAATACGAAGAGTGCAGATACGGCTGCGAAGGATGCGATGATAATATATACGGATCCTGGGTTCTCTGGAGTAATACCGAGAGCTAGAATTACAGCTGGTACCAATGCTTGCGTAGTTGCCGCTTGGCTATACAACAATGTACTAGCAAAGAAGAATGCTACAGCTAATAGGAATGGATAGGCTGTTACCAAACTAGATGCTAGAGCTTTGATTTCAGGAATATGACCTTTTACGAAAGTATCGCCCAACCATGCTACGCCTAGTACGCAGACACATGCGGATAAACCAGATTTAAATGTACTTGTATTAACAAGTTGTGCTGTATCAATCTTACAGAAGAATGTGATAGCCGCTGCAATAATCATCATGAAGCCAACGATGGCATCATTTCGACCGAAGATAACCGGTTTAATAAGACCAATGTTCTTAGAGATAGCAGTGGCATAGAATACGATACAAATAATACCAATCAAGAAAATCAATACAGAAGTTTTTGCACCTGGTTTCAAGTGGAAATCAGCACTCTTTTCACGAGGTGGAGCCACATGACCTGCTGCCAAGCGGTCTTGGTAAACTGGATCAGAAGACAAATCATTATTCGCGAAGGTAGACATGATAAACGCTGTAATCATAACCGCTACGAATGTTGTAGAAATACAGATAGCAAGCAATGTTGGATAGTTTACACCATATGGTTCAAGGAAACCACTCATAGCAACAACGGCTGCGGATACTGGGCTCGCTGTAATACCAATTTGGCTTGCTACAACGGCGATGGATAATGGTACAGATGGCTTAATGTTTTCACTTTTTGCCACCTCTACGATTACAGGAATCATAGAAAATGCTGTATGACCTGTACCAGCCAATAGAGTTAAGAAATACGTAACGGTTGGTGCTAAGTAGTTAATATGCTTAGGGTTTTTACGTAAAATACCTTCTGCAATACGCACCAAATAATCGAGACCGCCAGCGAGCTGTAAAGCACAAATGGCAGCGATAGCAGACATGATGATGAGGATTACATCCCAAGGAATCTGCCCTGGGAACATTCCCATGCCGAGGCTTAACAACACTACACCAAGGCCGCCAGCGTAACCGATGCCCATACCACCTAAACGAACGCCGAGGAAGATGGCACCAAATAAAATAATAACTTGCATAATTACATAAATGTCCATACGATGACCTCCTTTATACGTATATAGTATCATAGATATGCAGAAATATCATCGAAATTTCACAATGTATAGTCTATAGTTTGAAACCCTAACGAAACATTATACGCCCAATATATAAAAAAGCTATATATGCCAACGATTCTAGAACCGTAGAATCATGACATATGTAGCTTTTACTTTTACGTTTATCTTAAATCTTTATAAAATACTTAGCCGTAAATTGTTATAGAATGATTGGGCGTAAATCTTCGAGAATCCCCTCTTCTTCAGTAGCGCGTTGGATACTTTCACCAACAATGCGAACCATGTCCTCTAATTGCTCCACAGTGGACGCCAATGGAGGCATGAGGATTACCACATCACCAATTGGACGGCAAATGAGGCCTTGTTCACGAGCAAGGATCGCCACCTTGGCCCCTACCGCATCATTTGGACGATACGCCTCATGAGTAGCCACATCTTTTTCAAGTTCGATCCCTACGATGAGGCCACGTTGACGAACCTCTTTAACATGTTTCAAGTTTTCGATTGGCTTCAATGCATTGGTGAAAGCCTCAATTTTCTTAGGTAATCCTTCGATAACCTTTTCATCGCGGAATACTTTCAACGAAGCTAGTGCAACGGCACAAGCCAAGGCATTACCCGTATAGGAGTGGCCATGGTAGAAGGTTTTCTTTTCTTCAAAAGTACCGAGGAATGCATCAAATACACGTTGTGTTGTCAATGTAGCAGCGAGAGGCATATAACCGCCAGTAATCCCTTTAGACAAGGTCATGAAGTCTGGAGCTACACCTTCGTGTTCACAGGCAAAGAATTTACCAGTACGACCAAAACCTGTGGCTACTTCATCGACAATGAGGAATACATCATGTTTCGCAGTTAATTCACGAACCCGTTTCAAATAGCCATGAGGCATGACGAGCATACCTGCTGCAGCTTGTACTAATGGTTCCATAACGAGAGCTGTGATTTCATCGCCCTCTTCGTTAAGGATGCGTTCTAGTTCAGCCAAAGACTCTTCAAAGGCTTTATCGCGATCTGCTACGTCGCGGTATACGCCAGGGCTTGGCAATGTTAAAGGTTTGAATAATAGATTATGGAATACTTGATGGAACAATTGAATGCCACCTACAGATACAGTCCCCAATGTATCTCCATGATAGCCCGCATTGAGAGCAATGAACTTAGTTTTCTTTGTTTGCCCTACAAGTTGACGGTATTGGTAGGCCATCTTGATAGCAACTTCAATAGCTGTACTACCATCATCGGATAAGAATACTTTATTTAAGCCTTCTGGCGCAAGCTCTACCAATTCTTTACACAACTGTGCAGATGGTGGGCTTACAAGACCAAGCAATGTACTATGGGCAATCTTATCCACTTGTTCTTTCAAGGCTTGGTTTAATACAGGATGATTATGACCATGAATGTTAACCCATAAGGAGGATACGCCGTCATAATACTTTTTACCGTTCTCATCGATGAGGTATACCCCCTCACCACGTTCGATTACTACTGGTTCTTGTGCTAACCAATCTTGCATTTGTGTAAATGGATGCCATACAAACTCATGGTCCCATTGTGC
>CAKPSA010000099.1 GCA_934183145.1 uncultured Veillonella sp. | reverse complement strand
CCTAAAGATATTATGACTCGCGAAGCTTTTGAAAATGCAGTAGCTTTAGATATGGCGTTGGGTGGCTCCTCTAATACAGCACTTCATTTGCCAGCTATCGCTCATGAAGCAGGCGTTCCATTGTCCTTAGATGACTTCGATCGCATTGCACAAAATACACCTCAATTATCTAAACTTTCTCCGTCTGGTAAATACTTTATCGAAGACTTGTATGCTGCAGGTGGCGTGTCTGCTGTGTTGAAACGTTTAGCAGAAAATGGTCGTTTACATACAGACTGCAAAACTGTAGCACTTAAAACTCAAGGCGAAATTGCAGCGGTAGCTCATGTAACTGATGAAGATGTTATTCATCCTTGGAATAATCCTGTTCATGAAACAGGCGGTATCGCCGTTCTTAAAGGTAACCTTGCTGTAGACGGTTCCGTTGTAAAAGCAGGTGCCGTAGATGAAGATATGCTCGTTCACTCTGGTCCAGCAAAGGTATTTAACAGCGAAGAAGAAGCTGTTGAAGCTATTACAGGCGGTAAAATCGTTAAAGGCGATGTTGTCGTTATCCGTTACGAAGGTCCTAAAGGCGGCCCTGGTATGCGTGAAATGTTAACACCAACATCCATGATCGCAGGTATGGGTCTTGATAAAGATGTAGCATTGTTGACTGACGGTCGTTTTTCTGGTGCTACACGTGGTGCATCTATTGGTCACGTATCTCCAGAAGCAGCTGCTGGTGGTACAATCGCTGTTGTTGAAGATGGCGATATCATCAATATCGATATTCCAAACGGTAAATTGGAATTGGCTGTATCTGATGAAGAAATCGCTCGTCGTAAAGCCGCATTGAAACCATTCAAATCCAATGTAACTGGATACCTTAAAAAATACGCTCTTCACGTATCCTCTGCAGCACAAGGTGCTATTGAAGTATTTGAAGACTAATATTAGACTTTGATTTAATACTATCTAGAGGAGATGGTGACCATGCATAAGTTGTATGATTTTATGGAGGCTCGCGAGAGACTTAGCACAATTACTGTGAAAACAAAATTGCTTCACAGTGATGTGTTCTCCGATGAATGTGGCAATGATGTATATATCAAGCCAGAAAACTTACAAATAACAGGTTCCTTTAAGGTTCGTGGTGCGTATAATAAAATCGCAAAATTAACAGAAGAAGAAAAGGCGCGCGGCGTTATCGCTGCGTCTGCCGGCAACCATGCGCAAGGTGTTGCTCTCGCGGCAAAACGTCTAGGCATTAAAGCGACAATCGTCATGCCAAAGCATACACCTCTTATCAAGGTGAATGCGACGAAACAATATGGTGCAGAAGTTGTTTTGTCTGGTGAGATTTATGATGAAGCTTACCAAAAGGCGATGGAGCTTCAACAAGAACATGGTTATGTATTCGTGCATCCTTTCGATGATGAAGATGTTATCGAAGGGCAAGGTACAATTGCATTAGAGGTTCTTGAAGAATTACCTGATGCAGACGTATTGCTCGTTCCAGTCGGTGGTGGCGGTATTGTTTCTGGTATCGCAGCTGCTGCCAAATTAAAAAATCCTAGCATCAAGATTATTGGTGTAGAACCGGAAGGTGCGGCTAGTGCCATAGCTGCATTAAAAGCTGACCATCCTGTACCACTCAGTGAAGTGGCTACCATTGCAGATGGTACTGCAGTACGTCAAATCGGCGAAACTACATTAGAATATATCAAAAAATACGTAGATGAAATTGTTACTGTTTCTGACTATGAATTGATGGAAGCATTCTTATTGCTTGTAGAAAAACATAAGTTAGTTGCAGAAAACTCTGGTATTTTACCACTAGCAGGTCTAAAAAAATTAGACTGCAAAGGCAAAAAGGTGGTAGCCATCGTCAGCGGTGGTAATATCGACGTACTTACTATTTCCTCTATGATCAATAAAGGTCTTGTATTGCGTGGTCGTATCTTTACCTTCTCCGTTAACCTTCCTGACAAACCAGGTCAATTGGTGGCGGTATCTCAAATGCTTGCAGATGCGGATGCAAACGTTATTAAACTCGATCATAATCAGTTTAAAAATCTTGACCGCTTCCACGAAGTGGAATTACAAGTGACTGTAGAAACAAATGGTGAAGAACACATCCAACACATTATCGATACTTTCAAAAATAATGGTTACATTATTAAGCGATTAAATTCCAGCGAGATTTTATCTGAATAGCTGGTTGAAAGGGTTCCTATGAGCGCAGAAACAATCAATGGGGCACGCATTGTCCTTGAAACATTGCATCGCCTTGGTGTAACTGACATGTTCGGTTATCCAGGTGGCGCGGTAATTCCAATTTACGATGAAATTTATAGCTTCCCTGAAATTAAACATTATTTCGTTCGTCATGAACAAGGTGCAGCCCATGCAGCTGACGGTTATGCACGTGTATCCGGCAAAGTTGGCGTATGTCTTGCTACCTCTGGTCCTGGTGCAACAAACCTTGTAACAGGCATTATGACCGCGTATATGGATTCTGTACCTATGGTGGCCATTACCGGTCAGGTTGGTCGTGCATTCATTGGTAAAGACTCCTTCCAAGAAGCGGATATCCAAGGTATTACAATGCCGATTACAAAACATAACTACCTTGTTCAAGATATTCGCGATTTACCTCGCGTCATTAAAGAAGCGTATTTTATTGCTGGTACAGGTCGTCCAGGCCCTGTACTCATCGATATTCCAAAGGATATTCAAACAGAAAAAATATCCATGGCGGAATACAATAAACTCTATGAAGTTCCAATTCACCTTGAAGGCTATGATCCAACGTATAAAGGTCATCAAGGGCAAATTAAAAAAGCAGCAACGCTCATTAAAAATGCGAAGCGTCCACTTATCATTGCCGGTGCTGGTGTATTGAAATCTGGTGCTATGGATGAGTTAAAGGAATTGGCAGAAAAGGCTCAAATCCCTGTAACAAATACCTTAGTTGGCCTTGGTGGCTTCCCCGGAAACCATGAGTTGGCTCTCGGTATGGTAGGTATGCATGGCTCTGTAGCGGCTAATAATAGTACGGAAGAAGCTGACCTTGTTATTGCTGCAGGTATTCGTTTCCACGACCGCATTACAGGTCATCCTGATTTCTTCTGTAAAAAAGCTAAAATCATTCATATCGATATCGACCCAGCAGAAATTGATAAAAACGTTACTATTAATGTACCAATCGTAGGTGATTTAAAGCGCGTTTTATCTGAATTGAATACACTTGTTGAGCCTACAACTCATGAACCGTGGATCGGTCAAATTCGCGAATGGCAGGCAGAATACCCTATGGTAATTCCTGAATCTAAAGACGGTGTATTACATCCTCAATATGTATTATCTGAACTTAACAAGATTGCCAAAGAGGATGCTGTTATCGTAACTGACGTAGGCCAACATCAAATGTGGGCGGCTCAATTCTTAACTCATAAAAAACCGCATACCATTGTTACATCTGGTGGTGCAGGTACAATGGGCTATGGTTTGCCAGCTGCTATTGGAGCTCAAGTGGGGGCTCCAAATAAACAAGTCATCCTCGTTGTTGGTGATGGTGGTTTCCAAATGACCTTTGAAGAACTCATGATGGTTCGTCAATATAATTTGCCAATTAAAATTGTTATCATTAATAATGGTTACCTTGGCATGGTTCGTCAATGGCAACAAATCTTTAATGATCGCCGCTATTCCTATGTAGATTTAGAAGCGAGTCCAGATTTCTTGAAATTGGCAGGTGCCTTTGATTTGAAAGCCGCTCGCATCGATAATGTAGCTGATTTCAATAAAGAATTTAAATCTTTCATTACATCTGATGAAAGTATCATCTTGGATTGTCGTGTAGCAAGAGAAGATAATGTATTGCCGATGATTCCAGCTGGCGGTACCGTAAGCGGTATGATGGGCAAGAAAGGGGTGCTATAATGGCGAGAGAACATCAAGTCTTAGTAATTGCAAAAAATACAGCAGGCATTGGTGCACGTATATTGGCACTCTTTAACCGTCGTGGCTTTAATGTTACAAAGATGACATCTGGTATTACAAATACACCAGGCTATGCGCGCATTACCCTCACTGTTGAGGCAGATGATCGCATCTTGGATCAAATTCAAAAACAAATTTACAAGCTCATTGATGTTGTAAAGGTTAAAGTTTTTGAAGATCATGATGTAGTATGTCGTGAATTGATGCTCATTAAGGTAAAAGCAACGGCTGCAACACGGTCTCAAATTGTGCAAATTGCTGACGTGTATCGTGGCAATGTACTCGATATTTCTCCTACTTCTATGATTATTGAAGTAATTGGTAGCGTAGAAAAATTACGCGGTTTTATTCAAATTATGGAAACCTATGGTGTCCTTGAAATTGCTAAAACTGGCATTACTGCAATGAGTCGTGGTGAAAAAATTTAGGAGATGATTGTGTGAGTAGTGAATTACTCCATTATGAAGACGTCAAGTTTCGTCGCGAAGGCCGGGAAATTTTAAAAGGCATTAATTGGCATGTTGAAGAAGGAGAAAATTGGGCCTTATTAGGTCTAAACGGGGCTGGTAAATCTACGATGCTCAGCATGATTCCAGC
>CAKPSA010000098.1 GCA_934183145.1 uncultured Veillonella sp. | reverse complement strand
AATTGTTTGTGAAATCGTGCGGATGCAACGTGGTATTCTTTACCATCGATGTAACAGGCATCCATATGCATAAACCGTTCTGGAAAATCGGTTTGAGGCATAATACGAAGATCACCCCGCACGCCGTGCGGGGCGATGATAACACCTATTGTGATGAAATCGTTAGGTTTCATTATTGACGAAACGCAACGATTTTACCGTCTTCTAATAGGATTTCAGCGCCCATCATGGCATCCAAATTATCCCCGATTTTAACGGTAACTGTTTGCTCTAATGTGCCTTGAGGAATTTCAGTTCCTAAGGACAATTCTTGAGCGTCTTTCAATTTAGCTGTTACTTCTTCTTTGAAAGCCAAGCGTTTATTTTTCTCTTCGTCGATTTGTTGACGAATTGCAGTAAGACTTGTAGCATCAACTTTAGCCGCATCAGCCAAAATACGTTGAGCTTGGAACTCAATTGCTTCCAAATCTTTATTCACCATATCAAGGCGAGTTTCAAGATCAGATACAATTTTCGCTTTCAAGTCTTCTGTTACTTTTGCTTTTACTGCTACAGGGACACGTAATGTCATTTCTTCCATTGGAATACTCCCTTTTAGACAATATCAACAGATATCTTTTTGTTCTCTTTAATAGCCGCCGCTTTCACCACAGCGCGAATCGCTTTCGCTATTCGTCCTTGCTTTCCGATGACTTTGCCCATATCCTCTGGGGCTACGTGAAGTTCGTAAACTTCCATATTCCCCTTTTGGACCATGGTAACAGATACGGCATCAGGCTGCTTCACTAATGATTTCGCAATTAATGAAATTAATTCTATCATCACAGTATGCCTCTCTATTAATTACTTTTTAGCGTCAGCAAATTTTTGCATAACGCCTTGTTTTTTGAACAAGGAGCGAACAGTGTCAGTAGGCTGAGCACCTTTAGCTAACCAAGCCAAAGCTTTTTCTTCGTCTACATTAACGATAGCTGGTTGTTTAGTAGCATCATATTGACCAATAGTGTCAACAGGACGACCTTCACGTGGAGCACGTGCGTCAGCAACAACGATACGGTAGAAAGGAGCTTTTTTAGCACCTAAACGAGTCAAACGAATTTTTAACATGTGAAATTCACCTCCTTATACTGATATGGGTGGACAGGTTCAGCGCCCCTGCCCATGTATTACATAAACGGTAATTTAGGCATTCCAGGGAAGCCGCCTTTACCGCCACGTAAACCTTGCATGCGCTTCATCATCTTCCGCGCTTCTTCAAATTGTTTCAACAAGCGATTGACATCTTGTACCTGAGTACCAGAACCTAATGCAATACGCTTGCGGCGAGAACCATTAAGAATACTTGGATTTTCTCGCTCTGCTGCCGTCATGGATGTAATGATGGCCTCAATACGGCGCACCTCTTTACTGTTCAAATCAAGGTCTTTCAATTGATCCTTAATTTGTCCCATACCTGGCAACATACCAATAATATTTTGTAATGGCCCTAACTTTCTCACTTGGTTCATCTGTTTCAAGAAGTCATCCAAGGTGAAATTGTTTTTCGCCATTTTCTTAGCCATTTCACGAGCTTCTTCTTCATCGATAGCGCCTTGTACATTTTCAATCAATGTTTTAAAGTCGCCTAAATCGAGGATACGAGAAGCCATACGGTCTGGATAGAATACATCGAAACCATCCATTTTTTCGCTTACCCCAGTGAACTTAATTGGCAAGCCTGTTACAGCTTTGATGGATAATGCGGCACCACCGCGAGCATCACCATCAAGTTTAGTGAGGATAACACCGTCAACGCCTAATTTTTCATTAAACGTTTGTGCTGTTGTTACCGCATCTTGACCGATCATGGAGTCCACAACAAGTAGAATTTCATGAGGTCGAACAGCTGCTTTAATGTTGGATAACTCATCCATGAGGACTTCATCTATAGCCAAGCGACCCGCTGTATCGATAATAACAACATCTTTCAACATATGCGTGCTTTGCTCTACAGCGCGGCGTGCAATGTCTACTGGATTGGCACCAGGTGTTTCATCAGCAAATACTGGGATATCGATTTGCTTACCCACAACTTGCAATTGAGTAATCGCAGCTGGACGATAAACGTCGGCCGCTACAAGCATTGGATGTTTACCTTGTTTGCGAAGGTATACTGCCAACTTACCAGCTGTAGTAGTTTTACCAGCACCTTGTAAACCAACGAGCATAATAATTGTTGGTGGCTTACTAGAAATCATGATACGACTTTGTGTACCACCTAACAACGCCGTTAACTCGTCATTTACGATTTTAATAACCGTTTGTGCTGGATTTAAAGAACCGAACACCTCTTCACCGAGGGCCTTTTCCTTAATGGACTTAACAAAGTCCTTCGCCACCATAAAGTTAACGTCTGCTTCTAATAATGCAGTACGTACTTGACGCAACGCAAGATTGACATCATCTTCAGTAATTTTGCCCTTCCCCTTCAAGGATTGAAAGGCTTCTTGCAGTTTTTCTGACAAGCTATCAAATGCCATAATATCCCTCCATTTGCGCCAATACTTTCTGCACCTTAGTTTCAGCTAGAACCTCTTCAGGCAAGGTTTCCTTCAACTGTGAAAGCAAACCTTCACGCTGTTCATATTGTTCTACCAAGTGCAACTTTGATTCGTAATCATTTAAAATGTGTCGAGCACGCTGCAAGTTATCGTGTACAGCCTGCCGTGATACGCCTAGTTCCTCAGCGATTTCTCCAAGGGACATGTCGTCTTCGTGGTGAAGTTGTAAGGACATGCGTTGCTTGTCCGTCAATAATGGCCCATAGAAATCCAAGAGCAAACTTATAAGCACTCGTTCTTCCATTTCGCCACCTCCATCACTGTCAAGTCATATTACTTTACATATGGTACAGTATAAAAAAAGATGTGTCAAGTAGAAATACTTAACATCTAAATTATAGATAATTATTTTCATATTCTACTTTTATATCTACTATAATATGCTATAATAAACATATCTAATATTTTCAATATGAAAGATAGGAGGTATTATATGAATACCAAACATTATGATCTTATCGTCTTAGGTTTCGGCAAGGCTGGTAAAACATTGGCTGCTAAATTTGGTTCTATGGGCAAAGCCGTTGCCATGATTGAAGAAAATCCACTCATGTATGGTGGCACATGCATTAATATTGCATGTATTCCTACTAAGACGATGATTGTGGCCGCATCTAAAGGCTTGTCTTACGATCAAGTATTAAACCAACGAGAAGTCGTTACATCTCGTTTACGTAATAAAAACTTCGGTATGTTAGATACAAATGAACATGTCGATGTATATACTGGACATGGCGAATTCATTAGTAATAAAGAAATCGCTGTCACAGCTGGGGAAGATAAAATCGTTTTATCTGGTGACACTATTATCATCAATACAGGGGCTGTAGCCATTAAACCTAATATTGATGGTATCGATACCGCATCAGGTTTCTATAATAGTACAGAAATTCAACATCTATCCCCTCAACCTAGTACATTAGGTATTATTGGTGCCGGTCCTATTGGCCTAGAATTTGCTAGCCTATACGCTAAACTAGGTACAAAGGTTACTGTATTCAATATTGAGGCTAACATTTTAAAACGCGAAGAACCTATCGTTCAAGAATTAGCTAATGAATACTTAGCGGAACAAGGTATTACTATTTTAAACTCTGTTACACTAAATTCTGTATCTAATGACGGCAACAAGCCTGTTATCACTGCTAATAATCAAAACCATACCTTTGATGCTGTTCTCTATGCTACAGGTCGTAGACCAAATACGGCAAATATCGGTTTAGAAAACACAGATATTACCACTAATGAACGGGGCGCTATCGTAGTAAATGATACTTGTGAAAGCTCCGTTCCTGGTGTATACGCGGTAGGCGATGTAAATGGTGGTCCGCAATTTACCTACATTTCTCTCGATGACTTCCGCATCGTATTTAGTGCACTTACAGGTAATGGTCACTATACATTAAAAGATCGCAAAAATATTCCTTACACAACCTTCTTAACACCTCCACTCGCCCGTGTTGGTCTTACAGAAGAGGATGCTATTAATAAAGGTTACACTGTTAAAACGAAAGAAATGCTTGTAGCAACTATGCCAAGGGCTCATGTAAATGACAACCTTAAAGGGGCTTTCAAAATTGTAGTGGATGCGGAAAGCAATTTAATCCTCGGTGCTACACTCTATTCCCAAGGTGCTGAAGAATTGATTAACATGATTAAAGTAGCTATGGATAACAACATTCCATATACATATTTCAAAAACCAAATCTTCACACATCCTACAATGGCAGAAAACTTAAATGATCTCTGTAATTTCTAGGTAAGAATAGTAACTACATAATCTAATATAATAAATAAAAGAGTCTCCCTTAACTTAAATACATAAGTTAAGGGAGACTCTTTTATTTATGCCTAATGATCAATTTTGGATTATTAGTTATTAGTTAGCAATATAT
Source organism: uncultured Veillonella sp. (assembly GCA_934183145.1). GTDB lineage: Bacteria > Bacillota > Negativicutes > Veillonellales > Veillonellaceae > Veillonella. The sequence continues at coordinate 104 of CAKPSA010000098.1, read as the reverse complement.
AGTTTTTAGTAATTTATCATTAGTTACTATAGTTAGTTCTTTGTAAATAATCTACGAACTACAGATTGCAATTTAGGTGTCAACACAATTGCTACTACAATACC
>CAKPSA010000097.1 GCA_934183145.1 uncultured Veillonella sp. | reverse complement strand
CCTGAACGATATCCTATATATAAGACTAATAATGAAATATATTATTTTCGAAAAATGGTCACAAAACATTATATTATCTTATACTCTATAAAAAATAAAACTGTAATAATTAAGAAAGTACTAACTCAAGGTATGAATATATAAAAAAGTCGGCTCTCGCCGACTTTTTAATGTACTTTTACGCGTTTATGTTGTTGTTCGTCGAATACGCCATCTACGTCAATGGTATCAAGAATTCGTTTTAGTTCATGCACATCGATTTGGCCTGGTGCCGATGCTTTACCTGCAGAGGCAAAGGTCATAGCATTGCCAAATAGAGCACCTGCAGCGCGTGTAACAGCACCTAGTGGACCCATGGCCATCGTAATGATTGGATCTGATGGATATAAGGCTTTCACTTCAGCCGTCGCTTCGAGGAGCGTAAGAACATCGCCCGTTGTATGCGGCATGACCGCCATCTTTGGCACATCTGCTAAGAACTCTTTCATTTGAATAAGTCGATTTACAATGACCTCATGACTTGGTGTACCATGGAAATCATGGTTACTCATGATAATCGTAATACCATGTACCTTGGCAAACTCAATGGTTTTGAGCATTCTATCTTGATCAAAGAAGAGTTCAATGTCGATAGCATCTACTAAACCTGTAGGAATAATACGCTCTAACATTGTGAAGTAATCTTGTGAAGAAATAGATTTCTCACCACCCTCACCTTTCGTGCGCCATGTAAATAGTAAGGCACGACCTTTTAGTTGAGGCTTGATGAGCATTAATAATTCAATAATAGCGTCAATGGAGTGGGCCCGCTCGTAATAGTCAATGCGTAGCTCCACTACATGACACGGTGTATTACATGCAACCGCAGTGGCATCTAAAATTTCTTTCATTGTTGTGCCCACAATAGGAACACATATCTTTGTACCCTTTTCGCCGAGTACAGTATGACCGATACGGACCATAATAACTCCTTTCCGTCCCACAGGGTGAGACAAATGACTTACCTTAAACTAACTATATACCAATATTTTGGTAAAAGCAATCAATCTGCCTATATTGGATTGCTATTCACAAAAACCGTATGAAAGCCCGTTATTATGCACTAAAAACGTATTCTTAGATTAACGATTAACATAATTTTTTGTTATATCCTATTCTCTCGGTCTTATTAAAATTGGTCATATTATTCAATCCTAATGAGTATATCTAATCTATCTAGATAATCTGTCCAAACAATAAAAACTCCACACATAACCGTGTGGAGCTTTCTTTTATGGTATTATTCGTGCTTGGCAGATAGTTTTCTAGATTGGAATGCCATATATAACAATAACAATCCTGTAATACTAAATACATAGGATATACCTATATAAGTGGATACAATACTGGCAAATACAGGGCCAACCATAGACCCAAATTGTTGAGCTGTCGTAGTCATACCAAACATGCGACCTCTAAAGCTTGGATCTGTATTAAGTGTTACCGCTGCACTTAAGGATGGATTAATACCTACAATACATGACCCAATTAAGACTTGTAATACGCCAAACCACCAAATGCCTACTGGTAAGCTTTGAAGTAATAGAACGATACCACTACCAATCATACAGTAGGATATGGTCTTAAAGTAGCCACGGCGTTCACCAAGGCGAACCCATAGGTTTGTCGTCAAGGATCCTGCTAAGCCGCCGATGCTAAGGATGGTACCAGAAATAATGGCTGCCCCTTCCATGGTGCCTTGCATATCTCCGACATAGAGGGCCAAGATAGGTTGCAACATCATGATAGCACATTGCATGAAGAAGAAAATCCAAAGCAATCGTACTAACACAGGTTGTTGTTGAACTGCTTTAAAGTCTTCACGTAAGGATGTAGATTTAGTAGGTTGAGTCGGCTGTTCTTTTCCATCAGCACCTGTAGCATGTAATTTTGGTTCTTTCACAAAGAACAATACGGCCAAAGTCGCAATAAATACAGCGATACCAGATACATAAAACACAGGACGCATGCCTACCACGCTTTCAACGGCGCCACCTAAAAATGGACCGATGACATTACCCAAGATAAGCCCCGTTTGGAAGATGCCTAAAGCCCTACCAACCTGTTTCTCATCAACACTGAGGGATACCATGGTCATCGCCGCTGGATAGAACCCATTGGCAAAACCAACGAGCGCACGCCCCATGAGTAGTTGATATTGGTCTGTAACTAAACCTATTAATACATAACAGATGGCAATGGCAAAGCCGGCGCGCAAAGCCATCCGTTTTTTACCTTTATTATCCGCAATCTTCCCCCATATAGGAGCCATAATGCCGGCGATGAGGAAGGTAATACCAAAAACGAGGCCTGACCAAAGAGCTACATCAGCCTTTGGCACACCTAACTCTAAAAGATAGATAGGCAAAAACGGAATGATCATGGTGTAACATACGGCCAATACCGTCATGGCAGCTGTAATAATCCATACATTGCGCATACCACCACGAGCATCATATGCAGTTGTGCTCATTCGTTGCCTCCCTTCATATATAAAAGTATATATAGCAATATACTTTTACATTCTATATAAATAAGAGCCGCATATAAAACGCGACTCTCTCATTTATTCCGTTGGAAATTTGTGATCCATTACATCCTGTAAGGATACACGTTCCATAACGTGACGGAATTCATCTTGCAAATACTGCCACAATGGAGCAGTCAAGCAATCATTAAACATAGGACATGGCTCAACATCATCTTCTAAACAAGATACGAGAGCAATGGAGTCCTCTGCAGCATATAAAATTTCATATACATTGTATTCAGATGGAGACTTTACCAAACGATAGCCACCGTATTTACCACGGCCACTTTTAACGAGGCCAGCGGAGGATAAGCGAGATACAATCCCCTCTAAGTATTTATCGGAAAATCCTTGGCGTTCAGCAATTTCACGAATGGGTACATTTTTTTCTACCCCGTGCTCTGCAATATCAGCCAATATCCGTAGAGCATAACGCCCTTTAGTAGATATTTTCATAAGTTAACCTCTAAGTCATTCATAATATATTTATAGTATATCATAAATTCATACAAAAAATGGTGGGAAATATGGTACACTATACATATATCGAAATATTTTCATTTAGATATAATTTTTAATTTCATATCGGGAGGGTGTTATCTAATGTTAGATAAACTATTTCAACTCAGTGAGCGCGGTACCACTGTTAAAACCGAGATTTTAGCAGGTATTACTACGTTTATCACAATGGCGTACATCCTATTCTTGGCGCCTAACATTCTTAGTCTTGCAGGGATGGATAAAGACGCAGTCCTCATCGCTACAGCCTTAGGTGGTGGCCTTGTAACGATTGCTATGGGTTTATTCGTAAACTATCCGATTGCCCTCGCTCCAGGGGTTGGCCTCTTAGCCTTTTATTCCTTTACCGTAGTACTCGGTATGGGCGTATCCTGGCAAACAGCATTGGGTGCGGTGTTCATTTCCGGTCTCGTATTCCTCGTATTAACACTTACGTCGATACGACAAATGATCGTTGAAGGCATCCCAGCCTCCATGAAGGTTGCCATTACTGTTGGTATCGGCCTCTTCATCGCTATCATCGGCTTAAAATTATCCGGTTTGATGGCCATCTCTATTAGTTTGTCTCCAAACTCCTTAGGCCAAGTTGTGCAAACACATGGTAATTTAGTACCTCCAGCATCCGAAGCGCTCTTAACGCTCGGTAATTTGCACAGTGGTGAAACATTGTTGGCTCTATTCTCCCTCATCTTTACAGCTCTATTAATGGCTCGTAAAATTCAAGGTTCCCTCTTGATTGGTGTGGTAGTAACAACAATTGTGTCCTATGCTACAGGCCTTTCCACAATGCCTGAGAACTTCACTGTATTGGCAGTGCCTGATTTCTCTAAAGCAGCATTCCTTCAATTAGATATTCCTGGTGCGCTCCACATGGGCTTAATCACGATTATCTTCTCCTTCACCTTCGTAGAATTGTTCGACTCTATGGGTACTTTGATTGGTACTGCTACAGAGGCGAAAATTGCAGATCCTAAATCTGGTAAATTCCCAGGTCTTGGTAAAGCGATGACTGTCGATGCTATCGGCGTTAGTGCTGGTGCATTGCTCGGTACGTCTACAATTACTGCTTTCGTTGAAAGTGCCGCAGGTGTAGGTGCTGGTGGCCGTACAGGCTTAACGGCTGTCACAACAGGCGTATTATTCTTAATCTGCTTGTTCTTGGCTCCAATCGTATCCTTAGTGCCAAATGCAGCAACATCTCCTGTTCTTATCATTGTTGGTGCCCTCATGTTAGGTGCTATCCGCAACATCGACTTTGACGATTGGACAGAAGGCTTCCCTGCATTCCTCGTTATCGTTTTGATGCCGTTCACATATAGCATCGCTAACGGTATCTCTGCAGGTCTTATTGCATATCCTCTACTCAAAATCATTGCAGGCCGTGCAAAAGAAGTTAACTGGATTATGTACGTATTGGCGGTACTCGTTATCATCCGCTACGTATTCTTCTAATTAATAACCAAAAGAACCTATCTCTAAAGATATTAGTAAAATATCTAAAAGATAGGTTCTTTTTATTACAATTCAGTACTAACGAATTGTTTTTACACCAATTAAATCTGTACGACTTGGATCGATATCCTTTAACGGAACTACATGATCTCTATAAAAGTCTGCTTCAGATGCTTT
>CAKPSA010000096.1 GCA_934183145.1 uncultured Veillonella sp. | reverse complement strand
ATGCATCGACATACAACATATGAGGTAGGTGTAGCCATAGTAGATCACTGCATTCGACCTGAAAGTAAGGATGAAGTGTTGTGGCTCCAACATCAAGTGGAAGAGTTAGGATTACCGTTTTATTCCACTACATTTGATGTGCCCCGTTTGTGCAAGGAACGAAAGCAGTCTGAAGAAACTATAGGACGACAAGTACGTTATCAATGGCTTACGGAGCTTGCACAGTCGGAAAACTATGATTATATTGCGGTAGCTCATCACAAAGATGATCAAGCAGAGACGATTTTAGCACATATCATCAGGGGTTCAGGATTAAATGGTTTGACCGGTATGTCTATAGTAAGTTCTGAATATTCCACTCCAGTAGTTAGACCGCTGTTAGACGTTACTAAAGAAAATATTTTGGCGTATTTAGAGGCGAAGTGTATTTCTTATTGTATTGATAAGACGAACGAGGATGTACGATACCAACGAAATAGAATTCGTCATTGTATTATGCCTGAATTAGAAGCTGTTAATCCAGCCGTGGTAGACGCTATAGTTAGATTGGGAAGTTCTGTGCATGAAGACTTACGAGTCATTTCTGATTTAGTGGACCAATCTTTTGATAAGCTGGTGACTATTGATATGGATGAGGTGAGGACATCTCGCTGTGCCTTGCGACAGGAGCCGTTGGCAATACAACGTCGGTTATGGCAGCGTTTAGTAAGTACAATAGACCCTAATATAACGCTGACATCAGCTCATCAAGATCAATTACTTGATATTGTTAACACAGGGGAAGAGAAAACTTTCACTATTAAAAGTATAAAAGTAACCGCTCAATGTGATACAATAAAAGTATATTGCAAACATTAATATGAATCGTGGAGGTCATATAGATGCATCAAGATGCAAAAGAGATTTTATATACAGCGGAACAATTACAAGCTCGTGTAGCAGAGTTGGGTAAAGCAATTAGTGAAGACTATAAAAATGAATCTGTAGTGCTTGTAGGAGTATTAAAGGGAGCTGTCGTTTTCTTTACAGACTTAGCACGCGCTATTGATGATAGTGTAGATGTAAGTTTTGACTTTATTTCTTGCTCTAGCTATGGCAGTGGTACAACTAGTACAGGAGTCGTACGAATTTTAAAAGATTTGGATCGCTCTGTAGAGGGTAAACATGTACTCGTTGTAGAAGATATCGTAGATACGGGTACAACATTACATTATTTATTAGAAAATTTACATGCTCGTGGTGCTAAAAGTGTGCGCCTTGCAGCGTTATTGAATAAACCAGATCGCCGTAAGATGGACGTAGAAGTTGACTATGTAGGCTTTATTATTCCTGATTATTTTGTTATCGGTTATGGTTTAGACTACGCAGAAAAATATCGTCACTTACCTTATATTGGTATTTTGAAGGAAGAAATGTATCAAAATTAAAAATATGATATAATATATGAGTGCATCTCTCAATGAGATGTACTCAATTCGTTTATACAACTAAATTATTATTGAAAGGGGTAATCTTTTGGGTCGATTTACAAAAAATATCGTCCTTTATTTACTTATCATTGCCGCTTTCGTTATCGCCATTGACGCTTTCTCTGGTCAAAGTGCGAATAAATCTGAATTAAGTTACACAGGATTTATTCAACAAGTACAACAGAAAAAGGTTGAGTCCGTAACGATTACCAATGATCATGGTATTAAAGGTAAACTAAAAAATGGAACAGAGTTCAATTCTTATGCGCCAAGTGATGAAACACTAATTAAAACATTACAAGATAATGGCGTAGAAATTACAGCAGCTCCACCTGAGCAACCAGCTTGGTGGATGAGCTTGTTAGGTTCTGCTATTCCTATCATCATCTTAGTGGTGTTGTTCTTCTTTATTATGCAACAAACTCAAGGTGGCGGTGGCCGAGTGATGAACTTTGGTAAAAGCCGTGCTAAATTGATGGGTGAAGGTAACGTAAAGGTTAGCTTTAAAGATGTAGCAGGTGCTGAAGAAGCAAAACAAGAATTAGAAGAAGTAGTAGAATTCTTGAAGGATCCAGGTAAATTTACAACAATCGGTGCTAAAATTCCGAAAGGCGTATTATTAGCAGGACCTCCAGGTACAGGTAAAACATTGCTTGCTAAAGCCGTAGCTGGTGAAGCAGGGGTACCATTCTTTACGATTTCCGGTTCAGATTTCGTAGAAATGTTCGTAGGTGTTGGTGCATCTCGTGTGCGTGATCTTTTCACACAAGCGAAAAAGAATGCCCCATGTATCATCTTTATCGACGAAATTGATGCAGTAGGTCGCCAACGTGGTGCTGGTCTTGGTGGTGGTCACGATGAACGTGAACAAACATTGAACCAATTGCTCGTTGAAATGGATGGTTTCGGAGCCAACGAAGGTATTATTACCATCGCTGCTACAAACCGCCCAGATATTCTTGACCCAGCGCTATTGCGCCCAGGTCGTTTTGACCGTCAAGTTATCGTAGGTCGTCCAGACTTACGCGGTCGTGAAGCAATCTTAAAAGTACATGCTCGTAATAAGCCATTAGCTGACGATGTAGACTTGAAAACAATTGCTAAGAAAACTCCAGGCTTTACTGGTGCTGACTTGAATAACTTGTTAAATGAAGCGGCTTTATTGGCTGCTCGCCTTAACAAAAAAGTTATCACTATGGCTGAAGTGGAAGAAGCTAGTGAAAAGGTTAGCATGGGTCCTGAACGCCGCAGTCATATTGTGAGCGAGAAAGACCGTAAGTTAACCGCGTACCATGAATCTGGTCATGCCATCGTGGCACATTTATTGCCTCATGCAGATCCTGTTCATAAGGTAACAATCATTCCTCGTGGCGCAGCAGGTGGTTACACTATGATGCTTCCTACAGAGGAACAAAACTACAAAACAAAATCTCAATTATTGGCAGATATTCGCGTAGCCCTTGGTGGTCGAATTGCAGAGGCTTTGATTTTAGATGAAATCAGTACAGGTGCTTCTGGTGACCTTCAAAGCGTAACGAATACAGCACGCGCCATGGTAACGCGTTGGGGCATGAGCGATGAGCTTGGTCCTATCGTATTTGGTGAACAACAAGAACAAGTATTCTTGGGGAAAAACCTCGGCCATGAACGCAACTACAGTGAGGAGATTGCTGCAAAAATCGATGCTGAAATTCATCGCATTGTAGAAGAGGCGTATAAAGACGTAACAAAACTTCTTAGCGATAACGAGAAATTCTTACATGATATGGCAAATGCTTTATTAGAGGAAGAAACAATCGATGCGAAAGCAGTAGATAATCTTTATAAATATGGTATAACAAAAGCCCCTGAAGTTGAGGAGCCTAAAGAAGCTCTAGAAGCGGCAGGCATTGTAGTACCAGAGGTGGTTGAAGCTAAAGATAACACTGCTACAGTGGATTCTCCTAGTGAAACACCTTCTAATGAAATCAAATAATGAGATATCTAAATAAAAGAGCTGGCCTCGTTGAGGACCAGCTCTTTTTATATATGCTCGTTTGATTATAATTACCTATTACTAGCTATAGGTAATCAGTATGCTATCTATATTGTGAAGCTAGTAATGCAGTTGGTGAGGCATAACTATTGGCCATCGTTAATATGACGTGTTGCCAAGTGCTGTTGAATTCTACGTTCTTTTAATGCTTTCAAATATTTTTGAGCCAGTACATTTGGTATGGCTACACCCACCGCAATACCTACAATAGTAAGGACACCTGTTACACCGTTTTGGACCATATGAAGTAAGCCAGATTCTGATAGTGCATTGATATGAAGCATATCAAAGAGGAATCTGTAATATAAAATACCAGGCATTAAGGCTATGGCAGATGGGACGATGATGATTGTGCTAGATGTTTTAAGCCATGTAGAAACTTTTACATAGATCACGCTCATTACAGCAGCGCCTACAAAGGTAGCACCTGGAATGGAAAAGCCAAATTCAACAGCTAATAAATTGCGGATAAATACGCATAATACACCGCCAATGCCAATGGATACTAGTAATCGGACAGGAGCGTTAAAGAGTACCGCAAAGGAAGCAGCAGCTGTAAAAGACCCTATAATTTGCTCAATCGATAATACATGAGGCTTAATATCTACAAAGCTAAAGGCCGGCATAGGGCTAAAGTATAGAGCCATTGCCATGCCTAAGGTCATGCTACCAACGATAAGAATCGTTCTAATAGCTCTTGTAATTCCCGATAAAATATGGTTGTTGATGGTATCGATAACGGAGTTTATAAGCGGTACACCAGGTATCATAAATAAGGTACAACAAACGAGAACGTAAACTAACGAATCTTGTTCAATATGTGAATAGAAACCATAGGCAGAAACCATGGCGGCAAAGCCGCCAATTGCAATGCCTACATATTCATTGCAACCAAAGCGTACCGATAAGGTACGACCAAAATAACCGATTAGAGAACAAATAACAGTTACTATAAAAGCTATCATATCGCCACTATACAAAAAGGCAAGGCCTGCTGATCCGAGGGCACAAGCAATACCCTTTATCCAATCAGGATATACTGGAATAGTGGAATCTAATTTTGAAATTAACTGTTCATAAGTTGTAAGTGAATAATGTCGTTCAAAGGCTCGCCATGTGAGTTTAGATACTGCATTAATCATGGCCATATTGGGTACATGAACTGGTGTTTTTCTAAAAACTGTTATGGAACGCTCTTTATGCAATAGATTCAC
>CAKPSA010000095.1 GCA_934183145.1 uncultured Veillonella sp. | reverse complement strand
GTTTTTTCATCATCAAAGATGTAGTGAGCACTACCAATGCGTACACGGTAGCGACCAACTTTAGATGCAATACCATGAGCTACAACGTATTCTACGTCGGAGTGCATTTCCTTGTGAGGCAAGGAATGATCCTTAGCAGCACGTACAATTGCTTTTGCCATGGAATGAGGGAAATGTTCCTCAATACATGCAGCTAATTTTAACATTTCATCTGCATCATGACCATTAAATGGAATGATTTGTTCAAATTCAGGTTCTGCTTTTGTAAGAGTACCTGTTTTATCGAATACAATCATATCTGCTTGTGCAATTTGTTCTAAGAACTTACCACCTTTAACAGTGATACCGCGTTTGGATGCTTCTTGCATAGCGGAAAGTACTGCTAATGGAATGGATAATTTAAGAGCACAAGAGAAGTCAACCATTACGAAAGACAATGCTTTCATCACATTGCGAGTCAACAAGTATGTTAAACCAGCACCAATAAAGCTAATTGGAACTAATTTATCAGCCATGCGGTATGCTTGTTGTTCCATACCGGATTTCATTTGTTCAGACTCTTCAATGAGGTTAACGATTTTTTCGTAACGAGATGTTTTGGATGTGCTACGTACTTCTACAATAGCTTTACCGTCTTCAACAACAGTACCGGCATATACAGAACTGTCTTGATCGCGACGAACCGCTTCTGGTTCACCAGTCATGGAGCTTTCATTAACAAGAACAACACCATCGATAACGACGCCATCCAATGGAATCACTTCGCCTTGGCGAATAATGATTTTATCACCTGCCACAACTTCGTTAACTGGCTTGCTCACTTCAATGTCATCAACTAAAACCCATACTTTATCTACGTTCAAGGACATGCTTTGAGCGAGATTTAATACGGATTTACGGTGAGTCCATTCTTCTAAGATATCGCCAATACCTAATAGGTACATAACAGCGCCAGCTGTAGGGTAGTCTTTTTGAAGTAATGCAGCACCAATAGCCACACCATCAAGCACTTCTACAGTTAACTTACGTTGCCACAATGTTTTAATGGCTTTGCCGATAAATTTAATACCATCAAACCATGCCCATGCAGCTGCAATTGGTGCAGGTAACACTGCTTTTTTACCTAAGTAAACTGCAGTGCGATTGATCATCATTTCACGGTATTTTTTATTTACCAAGCGTGGAGAATATTCGTTCAAAGCTGGTGCTTCGGACAAATCTAAATCGCGTAGACCAAGTACTGCATCACGCACAGCATCAGAATCGCCATTATGTTTAATGGCGATTTGACTGCTACGAGTGTAAAAGGTTACATCTACAATTGCATCATTAAGGAGCAATGTATCCTCTACATAAGCTGCTTCAGCTTCTGTAAAGCGATGACCAGTTACCTTAACATGCAAGCGATTTCTGAGTTTTCGTACAACAGAAAATTGTAACATAGTTAAATCCTTCTATTATTTGTTTTCTTCAAAGATTTCTTCGTTGCGTGCTTCGTTGATTTCTTGAGCTTCTGCTAATACATCAGATGCAGATGCTTGTACTTTTTCAGCTGTTTCTAATACAGTTTCTTTAGCGCGAAGACCAGCTGCTACGATACCAGCATATACTTTTTTAGCGTCTTTAGAAGTTAATACTTTAAGACCTACAGTACCCAATGCAAGACCTGCTGCGAATAAGTTAGCGTTTTTAAGATTGTTTTGGTTGAAGTTGAACATGATAATATCCCTTTCTACTAAATATATAAAAAAATTACTTACTATATTTGAAAAGAGGAGCCCATTATAGAGACCCCTCTTTCAAATTCAGAATTCGTATTAGCTTACTTAGCTGTACGTTTAATGCCTAATGCTTTATTGGAACCATCACAGCTGCAGTTACCACCACAACCAGAAGATTTCTTAGAGCTAGAATCGGAGCCACCGCCACCACAGCCGCAGCCACCTTTACCAGACATTTGTTTGTAGAATTTACTACCGATATAAGCTATTGCTAATACAACTATGAGTCCTATAACAAGATTATCCATTATTATGCCTCTTTCTCAATATCTACTAAATTACAATATGTGTCTTAGTGATAAATAAGATAAAAGCAATATCTAAAGGATATTTCCCTTTTCTCATTATCATTTAACCACGAATATTGATAATTATCAAGTATTATTTTTAAATTACTTATAACAAAATCGCATTTTTTCTATTCATTTTTGTTTAAAGAATCTAAAAGTGGCTAAACTCTCCTATTTAGCGATTTTAGATTAGAAACCTAATGCGCGACCTATGTTATAGAAGATGAAACATGCAATCCATGCAAATGTATTTTCATAGAAGAACATGAATGCAACCCATTTCCAAGAACCTGTTTCACGTTTGATAACCGCTAATGTTGCCAAACAAGGTGGGTAAATTAATACAAACAACATCATTGTTAATGCAATCAATGGTGAGAAGCTTGGATCATTTTGTAGGTAATCAGTCAATGGCGCTGGATGCTCATCATCACCACCTACAGCATAGATAGTACCCAATGTAGAAATTACTACCTCTTTAGCCGCTAAACCAGCTACGAGAGATAAGCCCATTTTCCAATCGAAGCCCAATGGTTCAAGTACTGGATTGATTGCTTTACCAAAGGATGCTGCATAGGATTGTTCAATTTTTTCAGAAGCTTGTTCTTTATCAAGTTTATCATTTTCAGCATCTAGGTTAGCACTGTTTTTGTACATTGCCCATGCTGCAGGGAACAACTGTTGATTTTCGTCTTTAATATCATTAAATAGTTCAGGTGCTTCAGAATCTTCTTCTGTTGCAACTTCAGGAGCATCCTCTCCTGCCTCATCAGCAGCATCTGTAGCATCTTTTACAGTAGATTTCATATCTTCTACAATTTTATCTACTGCCTCTTTTTGATCATCTGTAGTGATGCCAAATTGAGCTAATGTAGCAGCATCTTTCACTTCATACTCTTGAGCAACTTGTTCTTTCACTGCATCATAATCTTTGGAGTATTCAACATCCATTGGATATGCAGTGATGAACCAAATCAAGATAGATGCGGCCATAATGAAAGTACCAGCTTTAATGATGTACAATTTAGCACGTTCGTACATGTGCATCCAAGTAGCTTTCAATGTAGGCAAATGATATGGAGGTAATTCCATTACAAATGGTTCAGCTTCACCAGCAAATAAGAACTTACGGAAGATTTTTGCAAAGATAATACCGAAGATGATACCCAAGAAGTATACAGAGAATACAACTAAAGTACTATCCCAACCATTTGGGAAGAACGCATTTGCAAATAAGATATATACTGGTAAACGTGCAGAACAACTCATGAATGGTGTAATTAAGATAGTAACCATTCGATCCTTATAATTATCAAGGATACGAGCACCCATTACGGATGGTACGGAACAACCGAAACCCAATAATAAAGGAATAAAGGATTTACCATGTAAGCCACAAGCACGCATTACACGGTCAATAACGAAGGCTGCACGAGCCATATAACCAGTATCTTCCAAGAAGGAAATACCAAGGAATAGTAACAGAATTAATGGTAAGAAAGATAGTACGGCACCTACACCGGCAATAATACCGTCAGATACTAGGGATTGTAATTGACCTTCTGGAATATATTGAGTAGCAAGCGTTTGCAATGCAGCAAAACCGTCTTCAATCCAACCTTGAGGTATTCCCCCTACAAAGTTAACGAATGCAAATAATAGGTACATAACAACCATAAAGATTGGTAAGCCCCAAATTCGATGTGTTAAGATTTTGTCATAACGGTCAGAGCGTGTTTCCAATTGAGTTGGCGCTTGTGTTAAACATGCATTGTATACTTCTACAGCAAAGCGGTGACGATATTCTTGGAAGACAATATCAAGATCGACTTGATCTTTAATTTCTTCACGAATAGCTTCAGCTTTTTGAATAACAGATTCTGTATTATCAAAGCGCATCACCTTGCCGATAACATCAGCATCTTTTTCTAATAATTTCACAGCAATCCAACGAAGTGGATATGTAACAGTACCAGATTTCTTAAGCTCTTCTACAAGCTCAGCGATTTTACCTTCTAGCAAATCGCCATAGTTAATTGTTACACCAGGAGCTTTTTGAGAAGCAGCTACACTAATTGTTGCTTCTAACAACTCTTTTGTACCAATATTTGTACGACCTACTGTGCTAACAATTGTAGCCCCTGTCATTTCTGCCATTTTTTTTAGGTCGTATTTGATGCCCATTTCTTCCGCAACGTCAGACATGTTTAGAGCAATAACCATTGGCTTTTCAAGTTCCAATAATTGTGCAGCTAAATATAAGTTACGTTCTAAGTTAGATGCATCAAGAACATTAACGATTACATCTGGGTTATCATTTACGATAACATTACGCGCTACTAACTCATCCAAGGAACGTGCAGTTAAGCTATATGTACCTGGTAAGTCAATAAACAATAACTCTTGACCATCAAATTTCGTATGGCCTTCCTTTTTTTCTACTGTAACGCCAGCATAGTTACCAACGTGTTGCTTCGCCCCTGTGATATTGTTAAACATTGTAGTTTTACCACAGTTAGGGTTACCTGCTAAGGCAATGCGAATTTGCCCATTTTCTGCCATTTGAACCTCCTATTGAACCTCTACATCAATCATGCCAGCTTCGCTTGTGCGAAGTGCTAATTCAAAGTTTTTTACTTTGATTTCCACTGGATCACCCAAAGGGGCAAACTTCATAACATGGATTTTTGTACCACTTACGAGACCCATGTCGATTAGACGATGCTTAACATTGCCACTGCCATGTAG
>CAKPSA010000094.1 GCA_934183145.1 uncultured Veillonella sp. | reverse complement strand
TTAGAAGATATCTGTACAGTACCAGCAAACCTTGCAGGTATTCCAGGTATTAGCATTCCAGCAGGTATGAGCAGCAGCAATTTGCCAATCGGTTTACAATTGCTCGGACCTGCTATGGGTGAAGAAACATTGTTACGTGCCGCTTTCACATTTGAACAAGCACGTCCAGATTGTCAATTAGTAGCACCAACTGGGGAGGTTTCTCTATGAGTAGTAAATACGAAACAGTCGTTGGTTTAGAGGTTCATACAGAGCTTAAGACTAAGTCTAAAATCTTCTGTGGTTGTACCACTGAATTCGGCGGCGATCAAAATACACATGTATGCCCAGTATGCCTTGGCTTACCTGGTGCTATGCCTGTGTTAAATAAACAAGTAGTAGAATTTGCTATCAAAGTAGGTTTAGCATTGAATTGTGAAATTCTAAACTTTAACAAATTTGACCGTAAAAACTACTACTATCCAGATTTGCCAAAAAACTATCAAACATCTCAATACGACTTGCCAATTTGCTTAAATGGTCATTTAGACATCGAAGTAAATGGTGAAACTAAACGCATTGGTATTACGCGTATTCACATGGAAGAAGATGCGGGTAAACTCGTTCATAGTGGCAACACTATTTCCGATTCTAAATCTTCTAATGTTGACTATAACCGTACGGGTGTACCTCTTCTTGAAATCGTATCTGAACCAGATATTCGTTCCGGTGCAGAAGCGAGAGCCTATGTTGAAAAACTACGTTCTATCTTGCAATACCTAGAAGTATCTGACGGTCGTATGGAAGAAGGTTCCTTGCGTGGTGACTGTAATGTATCCGTACGTTTGCGCGGTACTAAAGAGTTTGGTACACGTACAGAAACTAAGAACGTTAACTCCTTAACAGCTATCCAAAAGGTTGTTGAATATGAAGCATTGCGTCAAGCTAAGTTAATTGAAGCTGGCGGCAAAGTAGATCAAGAAACACGTACTTGGGATGATGCTCAAGGCATTACTATTGGTATGCGTAAAAAAGACGAAGAAAACGACTACCGTTACTTCCCTGAACCTGATTTGGTACCAATTGTAATTACAGACGAAAAAATTGAAGAAGTACGTCGTGCGTTGCCAGAATTACAAGATGCTAAGATTGAACGCTTTGTATCTGAATATGGCTTGTCTCGTGAAGATGCTACAATCCTTACTGTATCCCGTAAAACAGCAGATTTCTTAGATGCTACTGTAAAAGCAGGTGCAGATGCTAAGACTGTTGCTAACTGGATGCTTGGTGACTTGTCTAAGATGATTAATGAAAGCGGTTTAACATTCGCTGAATCTAAAGTAAGTCCAGAAAACTTGGCTGGTATGATTGCCCTTATCGATAAAGGTACAATCTCTGGTAAAATTGCGAAAAAGGTTATTGTATCCATGTGGGAATCCGGCAAGGATGCAGATACTATCGTAAAAGAAGAAGGCCTTGTTCAAATTACTGATACTGGTGCTATTGAAGAGATTGTTAAGCAAGTTATTGCTAATAATCCACAACCAGTGGCAGACTTTAAAGGTGGCAATGGCAAAGCTATTGGCTTCTTAGTAGGTCAAGTTATGAAGGAATCTAAAGGCCGTGCTAACCCTGGTATGGTAAATGAATTGCTTCAAAAATACTTGAAAGATTAATTTGTCAGTTAGCCTATAGTCGTATAAGCAATAGACATAAAATACATCCCCTATAACTATATGAATTTATGGTTATAGGGGATATTTATTTGCAAATTTACTGGTAAAATATGATATAATAAGTTGTATAAAATTAATTATTATTTTGGTCATATAAAGGACTTAATGATGAATGATCAACAGAATATAAATAACAATCAAAATACATATAGAAATAGTGAACGTAATGAAAGCTATGCTAATAACACTCGTTCTGCAGAGCCTAACACACGCGTATTATCCGATGATGAACGCCGTGATTTTGATGGTGTAACCATTGAAGAGGTAGGTGATTCTGTTCATGTAGACTCTACACCTAGTAATGTGAACGAAGAGTATCAACGCGGTGAAGAGTATAATCAATATGGTCCGCATGTTAAGGTATATACTTTTAATAGTACAAGCTGGCTGAGCCGTATCATTTTAATTATCATATTAGCAGTCGTGTTAGCGGCCGTAGTCTTCTTTGGTGGTATCATCCTATCCGTTGTAGGCGTTATCATTTTAGTGGGGGCTGTTATTTCCTTTATCTTCGGCCTCTTTTAATGGTATAATATATATATTATGACTAGACGGTGGCTGAGCCATTCGATGATATAAAGGGGACACATGAACGTAGTTTTATCCACACTAAACTCAAAATTTATACATTCCTCCCTGGCTTTGCGATATCTCAAAGCCTATGGGCAGGCTCACGGACAGGCATACGATATAGTAGAATATACTATTAATATGCCTGTTTTACATATTCTTAGCGATATTACAGAGCGCAATGTTGATGTATTGGGCTTTGCTTGCTATATTTGGAACATCGAAATGACATTGCATGTGGTGGACTTGGTGAAAGCTGTTCGACCAGATATTATAATTATTTTAGGTGGACCAGAAGTGTCGTTTACGGCAGATGAAATCTTACATCGATGCCATGCTGTAGACTATGTAGTACAAGGTGAAGGGGAAGAAGCTTTCTACCAACTTATTAGTGCATTACAAAGGGGTAAGGATGGTTTACAAGAAGAAATCCCTGGGGTACGAGGGCGTCATATTTCAGGTGAACTTATGGGCTCTACGGAGGCTGTAGAGGTTAAAGATCTTAGTACCATACCATTCCCGTATGTAGAAGAGGATATGGAGGATTTAGAACATAAAATCATCTATTATGAATCCTCTCGAGGATGTCCATTCTCCTGTCAGTATTGCTTATCTGGTAATAAGAATACAGTGCGGTTCTTCCCGCAAGAGAGAACCTTCAAAGAACTACAATGGTTTATCGATCACAAGGTAAAACAGGTTAAATTTGTAGATCGGACATTTAACTGTGCACCACATCACCATCGTCCGTTGATGGAATTTATGCGCGATGCTAATACAGAGACGAACTTCCATTTGGAAATGGAACCAGAGCTCATGACGGAGTGGGAAACACAAATTCTCTGTGAAACACCGCCAGGACG
This sequence comes from uncultured Veillonella sp., assembly GCA_934183145.1. Classification (GTDB taxonomy): domain Bacteria; phylum Bacillota; class Negativicutes; order Veillonellales; family Veillonellaceae; genus Veillonella. Next base: position 1,676 of record CAKPSA010000094.1, on the reverse strand, counting down.
TATTCAAATAGAGGTAGGCGTACAAAGTACACATAAGAAAACCTTGGATGCTATTAATCGTTACAATGATTGGCCATATATTCAAAAGGCTATCCGTCCTATTATTGAGGCTGGTCGTACACATGTGCATATGGATTTAATTGTAGGATTACCACATGAAAATAAAGCACGATTTGGTTTATCCTTTAACGATCTTTTTAGTTTACAACCTCATGCGCTACAAATAGGTTTCTTAAAACTATTAAAAGGCTCTGGTGTACGCCGCATGGAGGAATACCAATATATTAGTGATCCATTAGCTCCTTACGAGGTTTTAAGTACACATGTATTGCCATATAAAGACGTTCGCTTCTTGAAGCACTTTGAAGATGTATTTGAACGCTTCTATAATAGCGAACGCTTTAGAACTGTTTTTGGCTATATTGGTAGCAATCTTATTAAGGAACATACTGATACATCTATAACTGGTGAGGATACAGTAACAAATCATGTACCGCCTATGAAAAAGTATGATCCTTCTAAAGTGGAGCCTAAAAAAGATGCTTTCACTTATTTCTGTGAAATGACCCAAGCTTGGCTCGATGAAGGCAATCACAAGGTTAACTTAAAAGATATTGACCAGATCGAGTTCTTATATAATTTCTTCTTGTCTAAAGGCGATAAAGTAGCAGCTGAATTATTACAGTACGATACACTTGTTAGCTATCGTGGGAAGGTTCGAAGCGAATCCGTTGGTTTGCCGAAGCAGACAAAGGAACTTTTACAAGAAGGGGAAGCATTCTGGCGCAACGAAGAGATTGCATCTCAGTATATTCCAAACTATACATTTAAAGAATGGCGCAAAATTCGCCAACAGTACGTAGAAATGCCTATGTCGAAAGACACAGCCCGTGTATTAAACATAGACAATATTCCTGATACAACATTTACAGTTGTGATAGACGTTAATAAAGAGGTAAAACCATTTATACGTCCTGACATAGAGGCTTGTTAGTAATACAAAAATAATTTATCTAATTTTTGATAGTTGAAATATTACATAACAAGCGATGATTGGTTAGTTAAATAGGAGTGTTATGACCGATACAACGAGACCAAAACGATACCGCATGGTATCTAAATACTATAAAGAAACCTATGGGGAAAAGGTTTATAAATTACCTGTTGCGTTGCCCCTAACTTGTCCTAATCGGGATGGTTCGGCTGGCGTAGGGGGCTGTACCTTCTGTGGTGAAATCGGTGCAGGCTATGAAAATCGTCCTGCTTGGATGACAGTGCGCATGCAATTAGAGGAAAACATTGCTCACATAGGTCCTAAATATAAGGCGAAAAAATTTATACCTTATTATCAAAACTTTAGTAATACCTATTTGGGACTTGATGATTTTAAAAGCTATATGGAACAAGGCTGTATCGATGAAGCTGTAGGCATTGCTATTGCGACGCGACCAGATTGTATTGCCGATGAATATTTAGACATATTAGCTGATATTAGAGATCGTTTTCAAAAGGATATTTATATTGAATTAGGATTGCAAACGGTCAATTATGATACCCTTGAAAAGATTAATCGTGGCCATGATTTAGCTCAGTTTATTGATGCTGTATTACGCATTAAGAGATACGGATTTAATGTCACAACCCATATGATTGTCAATTTACCTTGGGATACAATG
>CAKPSA010000093.1 GCA_934183145.1 uncultured Veillonella sp. | reverse complement strand
AGCATATCCATAACACCTTTTTTTAATTGAACTTGCATAGTTCCTCCCTTTTAGGCTGTGCTTGCCTGCCAATGTGAAAGCTCTCTTACGGTCACTATCATGTACTGACAAATACATAATAACACAAGGTACCTCGTATTGCAAGGTACCTTGTTAAAAATATATTTTACACAACTAAAAATCTTGTGTTTTATCACTAATGAATATAGATAAACTCTAGGTTTATAGAAATCAAAATTTTTCAAAAATTAATACTAATTTCTAATTATTTCTATTGAAATTGATCTTAAACATCATAATAAATAAAAAATCCTCATCCAAAGGATGAGGATTTTCTATTTATATAATAAGCACTTTATCTCTTCTAAATAAGATTTCTTCTAAATAATATCTATTCAGGATAAAGAGACTTCACTTATTGTAAATAACCTGTATTTAATTTGAAGATGCTTGGCCTAATTTAAGCTGTGTACTCTTCATTTTTCCATTATGAGTATAGGATACCAAAACTGTATCGCCAGGGCTCTTAGCGTCAATTTGCTCTTTTAATTCTAATAAAGTATTAATATCCTTGCCATCAATTTGAGCAATTGTATCACCTTCTACTAAACCGGCCTTTGCTGCAGGACCATTCGCATCAAGTTGAACGATAAGAAGACCTTCGCCTTCATAGCTTACATTGTTACGTGCTGCTGTTTGACGATCTACAGCCCATACACCAATATAAGGACGTACAACCTTACCATTCTTAATAATAGAATCTACAACTGTCATAGCAGAGTTAATAGGAATAGCAAAGCCCATACCTTCAACGCCTTCTTTAGAGATCTTAGAACTATTGATACCGATTAATTCACCATCTGCATTGATGAGAGCACCACCAGAGTTACCTGGATTAATAGCTGCATCGGTTTGAATCAATGGGAAGCGTTGCCCTTGATCATCAATAGTACGTGCTAAGGCACTGATTACACCAGATGTAACAGAGCCTTTAAACTCTAAGCCTAAAGGATTACCAATGGCGATAGCCGGTTCCCCTACTTGCAAGGAATCAGAGTCCCCAATTTTTATAGGTTGAATATCCTTTGGTGGATCAATTTTAACAACAGCTAAATCTGTTTGAGCATCTGTACCGATAACGGTACCTGTTACAGTGGACCCATTGGACAAGGATACCGTAACCTGCCCATTTTTAGCACCAGCTACAACGTGATTGTTTGTGACAATATGTCCATCATTATCGATCAATACACCAGAGCCTACACCCTCTCCCGCATAGATGGTGCGGTTAAAAATATCCTTTTGGAAAACTTGTGTAGTAATCCCCACTACCGCTGGGCCAGATTCTTTTGCCGCTTGAACTACGTATGTATTACGTGTATCTGTAATCGGTTTAGTTTGTTTTGTTTGTTCTCGCACACTTGTTTGATGTGTCACAGGATTACCAAAGAAATAGTATCCACCGCCTATGCCAATACCAAGGGCTAGCGCACAGGCAATAATTGATTTCTTATATTTTGAAAAATTCATGTGTTTCTCCTCATAGCGTTATATATACTTTTATCAAAAATAGATTTTATAAAATTGATTTTGATGAACTTATTATAGTACGCAACACTTTACAATGCAAGATAACAATTTATTACATCTATTATAAAAATATAATTTCTATAAATAATATGTTTCTAATAGTTTTCAAAGGACAATTCAATTTGGGATCCATCATATAAAAAGCGCTCTATATAAAGCTATTATAAAAACATAAAGGGCATTCGCTAGCCGTCGCTAGGAATGCCCTTTATGCATATAGTTTGAGAGTGTAAGGACTGTTGAGAGAGAGAGTATATATGACCCAGAAAAGTTTGAGAGAGAACTTATTAAGAGAGAGAAGTTTAGTTTGTACTTTTCCGGAATCAAACTTCAGCCTTACTAGAATTAGTATACATTGTATATCTAAATTATCAAAGTAACATTATAAAATATTGTTAAAACTTTGATTATATCTATATAATAACCCTCTATAAATTCATACTTAATCAACAGCCACGAATAACGTGAATATAGTATGAATATCCTTTTCAGTTATCAAACAAATTTATAACCCACGCCCCATACAGTAATAATATGTTTACTATCAGATGGATTATCTTCAATTTCTTCACGTAAACGATTGATATGTACAGCTACTGTTGCATAATCACCATAGGAGTCTAACCCCCAAACGCGAGAGTATAATTCTTCTTTACTGAATACGATATCACGATTACGCATTAAGAATTCTAATAACTGGAATTCTTTCTTTTTAAGATGAACTTCTTTTTCGTTTACCCAAACTTTCATCATCTTAGGATCAAGACGGATTTCTCCGGATTGAATAGCATTGGTTTCCATAGCATCACGCTCTGTTAAACGCTTATATTGTGCTAACATAGCTTTGATTTTTGCAATCAATACAGATGGAGAGAATGGTTTTTCAATGTAGTCATCAGCACCTACACCTAAACCACGGATTTTATCAATATCATCAAGTCGAGCTGTTACCATAACAATTGGCACACGAACTTTGTCACGAATTTGTCGACAAACTTCAAAGCCATCCATTTCTGGTAACATAACATCGAGGATAATAAGATCTACAGGAGTATTTAATGCAGCTTCAATACCATCTGTACCATTAGTCATAATGGTTACGTCATAACCTGCTACCATTAAATAATCACGCTCAATATTGGCAATATCCAAATCGTCTTCAATAATTAAGATATGTTCACTCATGACTCTTCTCCTTGCTTAGGAAATTCTAATATAATACGTAGACCATGTGGCCTTACATTTTCAATCACAACTCGGCCTTCAAAGATTTCCATAATTCTACGAATAATCGACAATCCCAGACCACTACCTTCTTGTGGGTTTGTACGAGACGAATCTACACGGTAAAATGGACGCATTAAACGTTCTAGAGATTCTGGCGGTACCCCCGGTCCATCATCACTGATAACACAATATACAAAATCATCATCACTAGTTACATCAATTACACAATGACCAATATCAGCCATTTTGTACTTAGTACTATTATTCAATACATTTTGTAAAACACGTTGTAGCAATTGCGGATTTGCATTAATAAAAGCATTTTCCGCAGCTATACGGAACTTAATGTCTAAACCTCTAGTTTGATAAGGCGCCAAATGATCCTCTACAAAATCGCGTACATATTGACCAAGTTCAATTCGTTCAGATGGGCGAGATTCTTTCTTATAGTTCAATGTGGTAATAAGGAATAACTCCTCTAACATAGAATCCAAATCATTAGCCCGTTTCAAAATGATTCCCATGTAGCGTTTTTGTTGTTCTTCAGTTGGTGCAATACCATCACGAACACCTTCTGCATAGGCTTTAATCGCGGTTAACGGTGTCCGTATATCATGTGATATCCCTGCTAATAACTCTTTTTGTTGCTCCTGTTCCATTTCAATCTGACGATTTGCCATTTCTAAGGATTTCGTCATATTCTTAACATGAATCATAATAAAGCGTGTAACAAATCGGTTAATAGCAAAAAATGTAACAATAAACAGCAATATAGCAACTATGATTATGTAGAAGGATACAGATTCCATCAGGCTATCACTACCATGTATAGCACGCTTAATTGCAATGTGATATACATAAGCATGTCGCCCATCGTATTTCCGCATTTCATAGACGAAAGTATTATTGGACTGATATACAATCCCTTGTAACTCTGGGTTTACATCGATAAGACCAACAATAGCAGAAGCACTATAGATTTGAGGATTGCCATAACTGTACACCATATTACCTTGATCTAGTACCTCTACATATACTTCCTTAGGATCAAGTAGACTATAGCTAGGTTTTACTAAGCTATCTATTAAGTTGTTTTCTAAACCATAAAAGGTAATTGTTTCAGTGATTCGACTGACACTTTTAAACTGTTGTTCCTGCTCAATACGCAAATAGTAACCGGCATTAGCCAATATGCGCAAACCTGTAAAGTATAGCAAAAATAAGATAATTGCTATCAAAATAGGTACTACAAAGAGCACAACATTGGATATCCAAATCCGTATTTGTAAATTCACAGGGTTACCTCAATATCATAAATCTTAGATACTCCTTATAGTTTACGCTATTTTTAATACTTAAAGCAAGTATATTAATCAAAAAAATAATGTAGCTTTCATTTTTTATTCATCATCAGTTTATAATTAATAGTTGATATATGAGTACGGCAAGCCTTATTCTATCTAGCATTTTATAACTTTTAATACAAATCACACGCATCCGGGTGAATTATACAAATGCGCTACAAGTATTTTTTGGGACATAAAATACAAATATTTATATCCCCCCTTGCAATAATCTCTATATTTTTTATAAACTCTCTAAATATAAAAATATCATATCCAAAAAAACGCGTTTACATCATCTACGTTTTTCAACCTTATGATTACTATGTAAGCACAAAAAAAGAGGATTCCTAAGGAATCCTCTTTTTAATATTTGGATTAACGACGATTTGCATCGAAGAAGTTAATAGCAACTTCTGGGAACATAGCGTAAGTCAATACGTCTTCGTCAGTGATACCATTGTAGCCTTTGGAAGCTAAATCTTGACGGTAACCTTCCAATTCAGGTTCAATAAGATCTGCTGGACGGCAAGTGATAGGTTCTTCATCACCAATAATAGTGTGACGGATTTCGTCAGAAATTGTACCAGGCAACGCACCGTATTTACCGCGTACAAGGTCTTTAACTTCGTTAGGAACCATTTTATAACGGTCGCCCATCATAACGTTCATCATAGC
>CAKPSA010000092.1 GCA_934183145.1 uncultured Veillonella sp. | reverse complement strand
AGGAGCTTTGCTAAGCCTTGATCAATTTCATCAATCATATCCAATTGTTCTCGATGATAGTTGTGAACGATGTAATCAATCAATTGCTCTTTGGAATAGCTAAGTACCTCTGCGCGAGAGGACTTTTGTGCTCGTTGAACAGTATTCAACATAGCGATGTACTCATCTACATCTTTACCTTTAGCCTCGATGGCCTCTGCCAATGGATGTCCACCACCACAGCAAAAGTCGATACCATCCTTCGCCAACACGTCCATTAACTCTGGATTGACCTTAACTGCATCAGCAACCGTCATAGATTTATTAATAGTATTTACACTCATAAGATACACCTCCAATGATGTAACTCCATTGCGTTCAAATTATATCTATACTATAAGCCAAATTATAAATCCTGTCTGTCGCAGTAGCTACAAATTTGAGAATACCCATCACCCAATATAAAGGCTACGAAAAAATAACAGTAAATAATGAATATACACCCCTATATAACACAAAAAAGCTGGCTCATAGAGCCAGCTTTCAGCATATCAAACATATACGACATATGTTTATATATAATTGTTTAATCAGCTATTAGATGCTTTCAACAGCAGCGATAGCTGCAACGTCTACAACGTCTTGAGCAGAGCAGCCACGGGAAAGGTCATGAACTGGTTTAGCCAAGCCTTGAATCAATGGGCCAAGAGCGTCAGCGCCGGAGAAGCGTTGTACCAATTTGTAACCAATGTTAGCAGCTTGAAGATCAGGGAAGATCAAGATGTTAGCTTTACCAGCTACGTTGGAGCCAGGAGCTTTCTTTTCTGCTACGGAAGGAACGATGGAAGCGTCCAATTGTAATTCGCCGTCGAATTTGAAGTCAACGTTGCGTTCTTTCAAGATGTTTACAGCTTCAACAACTTTGTCTACTTCTGGAGTGGAAGCAGAACCTTTAGTGGAGAAGGATAACATGGATACACGAGGATCAGCCATGCCAACAACTTTGCGAGCTTTTTCTACAGTGGATTCTGCGATATCAGCCAATTGTTCGCTAGTTGGGTTAGGCAATACGCCGCAGTCGGAGAATACGAGCATACCGTCGTCGCCATATTCTTTTTTGCTTGTGAACATGAACATGGAAGAAGATACAGTTTTAAGACCTGGTTTAGTACCTACAACTTGCAATGCTGCACGCAATACGTTTGCAGTTGGGCAAGCGGAACCAGCAACCATGCCATCTACTGCGCCAAGACGAACAAGCATAGCGCCGAAGAATAAGCAGTCACCTTTCATAGTTGCATCAGCTTTTTCAGGAGTCATACCTTTTTTAGCGCGCAATTCTACGAATGTATCAACCATTTCTTGGTAACGATCATAGTTAGCTGGATCGATGATTTCAGCACCTTCTACGGATACGCCAGCAGCTTTAGCAGCTTCTGCGATTTCAGCAGGGTTACCAACGAGTACAGGTGTTACGAAACCTTCTTTCAAAATGATTTCAGTTGCTTTCAATACGCGTTCATCTTTGTATTCTGGCAACACGATTTTTTTACCTAATGGTTTTACTTGGTCTTTTAATTTTTGAATTAAATCCACGATTTTTGCCTCCTTAACATTGGCTTATGCCATATCAATACTATTATTATAGCAAATTCAACCTATAGGTAAAAGTAAAATTTATTTTCTAAGCCTATTATTCTATTTTTATACTATAATTTTGATAATGGTAAAAGTTGGAATCTATTCCAACTTTTCTCTTTTTTCATTATTAATTTGGATTTCACTCTAACTTTCGTAAAATTTTATAGTGAATTTGGATTTCATTCCAACTTCTGCTAAGTTATTTTCATAACATTACCATTAACAGCGAGTTGAATACTCCCCATGTAAAACGTTACAATTATAGTAATAATCCGCTTAATAACAGTAAGGACACAAATTTTAACGTTCTAATTAAAACACCTACTTTTGGAGGACTCATGGCTAATACAAAAACAACAATCAACGCAGTTATCAATCCCCAAATCAATGATGCCCCCATCGACATAAATAAAACAATCAAAGCTTTAGAGCGCAATAATTTCGTAGTTCATTATTTTGAAACAGGTGCAGAAGCTGTTGATTATTTACAGTCTCGCATTCAGAACAAACGAGTGGCTATCGGCGATTCCCGTACCTTATTAGAGCTCAATGTACATGATGCTTTATCCGAGGTCAACGATGATATAACAGATATTCAACGTCCTCTCCCTGGTGAAAGCTTCCGCGACACTGCATTACGCACCATGGGCCGCGATGTATTTCTCACATCTGTAAATGCATTATCCCAAACGGGTGAGATGGTCAATATCGACGGCACAGGCAATCGTGTGGCGGCTTCTCTTTTTGGTTCCCAAGAGGTGTTCTTTGTGCTAGGGATTAATAAGATTACCCCTGATTTAGCCTCTGCTATTTATCGAGCACGAAATGTAGCAGCACCGCTAAACAGCAAGAAGAATAAGAAAAGCTCCCTCAACCCTTGTGCCAAATTAGAAGAAAAGTGTTATGACTGTGGTTCTCCGGATCGTATTTGTAATGCCTTAACAATTTACTACAAAAAGATGCGCAACATGCAAACTATGGAGATTATTATCATCAATGAATCCTTAGGGTTCTAATGGTTTGTGGCCCATTTAGAAAGTCTTGTACGCTCATCTGCCCTAATCCAGATACAACTCTATAAATAGTGGACCACCTAGGATCGATAGCACCGCTTTCAAGATCACTGATATAAGATTGGGCTAAACCAGACTTATCTGCCAGCTGATACTGCGTCATGCCCAATTGTCTACGCCAAAGCAAAATCAACACACCTAGTTTGTGAACCTCTTGTCGGATCTGTATATCATGACAACATAGGATAGAATTCATAGCAACCTCTATCTACTTTCACACTCAACACATGGTTATGCCTTTACTATACCCATATCGAAGGTTCAGTGACTAGTAGCAGTTGAAAAACAATAACACAAAAGCCTTACTAAAAACTAATCTATCCATTAGTTCTAGTAAGGCTTTTTTCTATGCATATTATATTATGTATATTTTCAACAATTCGTGTAATTATTGTATATATAGAAAGAATTAGTACTAAAAATGTACTATACTATGTCAATCAGTATAGATAATTCCTAGGTTTTTATAATTTCTATACATTATCTATTCATTATGAATACACTTGAATAGTAATATTGCCATATCATTATCCGCTATAGGATTATTGGTTAACACTTGCTTGAGCTTTTTTGATTTCCATGTATTTAACCATGCCATCCACAGCTTTTTTAGCTTCGCGCATTGCCAATACTACAGTAGCCGGTTTATGTACAACGTCACCGCCAGCGAAGACGCCATCACGGTTAGTCATGCCATATGGATCTTCAGATGTAATGATGTAACCTTTTTCGTCTACTTTCAAGTTATTACCTTCACCGATAAGACGTGCATTTGGTTTGTGACCAGCAGCGATGATGATTTTATCTACAGGCATAACTTGGAAGTTACCAGTACCATGGATACCTGCGCCATCTTCGTTAAGAGCCATCACTTCGTATTTGAAGCCTTCTACCTTGTCTTTACCTTCTACGCCTACTGGAGAAGCGAACCATTGGAATTGAACGCCTTCAGCACGAGCTTCTTCGTATTCAGACAACAATGCTGGCATTTGTTCTTGGCTACGACGGTATGCTACAGTAACGGATTCACAGCCTAAACGTACGCATGTACGAGCCGCATCCATCGCTACGTTACCACCGCCGATGATGATAACACGGTCGCCTTTTTTAACAGGGATTTGAGCTTCATCAAGCTCGCCATTTTCTACCAATTGTACATTCGTCAACAAGTACATCGCTTGGAATACACCGTGCACTTCATCGTTTTCCATGCGTACTTCTTGAGGGATATGTGTACCAGTACCGATAAAGATGGAGTCAAAACCTTCCGCGAAGAGTTCGTCCAATGTTTTATCTTGACCGATAAATGTATTACATACGAATTTAACGCCTAAACCTTCAAGACGAGCGATTTCACGACGTACAACGGATTTAGACAAGCGGAATTCTGGAATACCGAATAACAGTACGCCACCTGGTTCAGATTGACCTTCGAATACAGTTACATCGTAACCAAGTTTAGCGATATCGCCTGCTACGGACAAGCCTGCAGGGCCAGAACCTACAACGGCAACCTTACCAAGATCTTGTTTAATCTTCTTAGGTTTACGAAGTTCATTGATGCTTTCAAAATCAGCAGCAAAGCGTTCCAATTTACCGATATTAATAGGCGGCTTTTTCGCTTTGTTCATGATACAGTTGCCTTCGCATTGGTTTTCGCGTGGACATACGCGGCCACAAATGGATGGCAAGTTTGTGCGTTCTGCCAAAATATCATTGGCTTCACCAAAGTTACCGTGTGCAATAGCTTGGATGAAACGTGGAATTTCGTTTTCAATAGGGCAACCCATACGGCACAATGGTTTTGGACAATTTAGACAGCGTTTCGCCTCAGCGAGCGCTTCCTCCATTGTATAATCCGCATCAAAATGTAGTGGTTTTAATTCGTTACTCATGGCACATGCCTCCTAACAAGGATCCAGTACTATACTTATACAGCGTTGCATGTACCTGAACAATCCGATGAGCCCTCTCACATAGGGATGTCGCCACATGCTGCTAAGATTTATCTTTTGTAACCATTCGATAGACGTGTGGTCACTGGTCAGACACACACTATTCTATAGTATATTCTAAATTGTGAAAGTCCCAACAGTCAAGCAAATAAAGCACCTTTTGTATACTAATATAGCCCCTATTCATGCAAGGATTGCATAGAAACAAAAGATACGGTA
>CAKPSA010000091.1 GCA_934183145.1 uncultured Veillonella sp. | reverse complement strand
ATATTAAATAATGTAGTCTTACCAGAGCCACTAGCACCAACGATGGCAACTGATTGACCTTTTTTAATTTCTAATCTTAGGTGTTCATAAATATGACGCTCTTTAGTATAACCAAAGGATACATCGGTAAATGTGATGTCTCGATTAGCATTGAATGGTTTTGGTAATATTGGTTCTACCACAGGCATCGGCTCATTGGCCAGAGCCATGAGACGACTCGTAGCTACCTTGCTTTCAGCACCATGATGAACGGCAGCAATCATAGGTTGTAACGCCTCAAACCAAGCTTGTGTACCAATGGCAGCAACCGCTACCATAACACTAGCCCAAGCGCCGGTCAAAGCATTAGCAGCCAATATGGCTACAATGACAACCGTAATTTGCACACCACCTAGGAACAGTGTATTCCCTAAGTTCATGCCGCGCTCAATAACACTCTTATTAGCGTCCACAGTATGCATCATATGTTGAATACGATGATAGACTAAATCTTCATTGCCATAGCTAATGACATCCTCTAAGCTATCCATGGTATCACTTAATAGTGATTTATACTCCCCTTGTTGCGGTCCAATCGCAGTCAGTGATTGTTTATTATGAGCATATACAAGTAAAGGCAATACAAAACCTAATATTAGAGCCGACAAAACTATAGGCGTAACCAAAGTACTATCAATCGTAGAAACACCATAGGCTACTAAAACCGTTAAAGCAATGGCTGCTACAGGAGGAATTAATGTGCGCAAGTAGAAGAATTGTAATACCTCTATATCCCCCATAATACGGCCTAACATATCCCCCGCGCCAAAGCGTTTAAGAATAGCTGGTGCTAATGGTTCTAAATGAGCATAGAACCATACACGCAAACCATATAATCCTTGGAATGCCATCCGATGAGATGTGTAGCGCTCAAAATAGCGGCATACGGCACGACTAACGCCGAAGAATCGAACCCCTACAATGGCAAGGCTCAAATAGGTAAGGCCTGGTTGCAATGCAGCTGAAGCCAATAACCATGCAGATACAGTTAAAAGACCTACATTCATGAATACTGTTAAGAATGTAAAAATCAAAGCTAATACCAAGGACCACTTTGCAGGACTTAATACAGCGAATAATAAACGCCAACCTTGTAGTCCCATATTAGAAGGTAAAGATTCAGTCTTATGTATTGTATCGCTTCCTATTACGTAAGCCACTTTATTAGCTACAGTCATCAAATGATCTGGCTCATGTCTATGTTGAACACAAAATGATTGCTTTACTTTCAACTGTTCTTCGATGGCAGAAGAAAATTCACCCAATCCAGAATTAACAAGTTCTTTAAAATAGCCATCTACTACAATGAGCTCCTCATAAGAACCTTGTTGAATAATGCGTCCAGCTTTCAAAACGTATAGTGTAGAAGCCCAGTGCATCGTTTGTAGCCGATGTCCTATAATGATGACAATCTTATCTTCCATCAAACGTTGGATTGCATTACTTATGATAGATTCTGTTTTTACATCAAGATGTGCCGTTACCTCATCGAGAATTAGCACTTGTCCCTTTCGCAAGAACGCACGTGCAAGGGCAACACGTTGACGTTCACCGCCACTAAGACCTAAGCCACCCTCACCGATAACCGCATCAAGACCCTCTTGTTGTCTATTGATTACATCTAGTAGCTGTACTTCTTTACAAGCATCTATGATTTCTGCATCACTTACATTCATCCCAAAGGATAATACGTCACGCAAGGTCCCTTTCATAATATGAGGGTGCTGAGATACATAAGTAATTTGTTGACGCCACCACTCAATATCGATATCACATAAATCAAGCCCATCTATGGTAACGGTACCTTTAGAAGCAGTTAAAAATCCCCCAATAATATGGGCAATTGTAGATTTCCCTGCCCCACTTTCACCAACAAGCATAATCGGAGAGTTTCGTTTAGCCTCTAAAGAAATATGTTGTACACCATTTTCACTATCTTTATAGGTAAAGGTTAAATCCTTGATTTTAATAGCTTGTATATCTCCGTGAAGCTGGGATTGACCTCCAATAGGTAGCGATGGCTGGCAATTCATAAACTCTTCATATTTTAAAATCGATGTCTTACCTGCCATCCCCGTATGGAAAGCAGCCCCCAATTGTCTAAATGGCGTATAGAACTCTGGTGCTAATAGCAAGATAAAAAAGGCTGAAAAGAATGGGATTTCACCATCCAATAATGTTAAGCCCAGGTATACCGCAATCAATGCCGTACTAATAGTGCTTACAAGCTCAAGAACAAGCGCAGATAAGAACGCCACACGCAATACTCGTAACGTAGAGTCTTTAAACTCCTCAGATAAACGACCAATAACCTTAATTTGATCCTTTGCACGGCCAAAAAGTTTTAATGTGGTTATGCCTTGCAATACATCAAGAAAATGACCAGATAAGAAGCTCATACGCTCCCACTGTTCTTTATTAAGACGATCCGCTTGCTTACCAATTAAGATCATAAAGAATGGAATTAATGGTACTGTGACAATTAGAATGATACCAATAATAGGTAATGTATCTACAATAGCAATACCCATAATAAGAGGAATCATAATAGCATAGAGAATTTGAGGAATATAACGAGCTACATAAGCATCTACTTGTTCTAACCCATCAGAAAGCATATGGATCACATCGCCGTGGCGCTCTTTATGTTGAACACCAAGCTTAAACATATGTGCTAAAGCTCGTTCTCTAAAACTTGCTTTTACTGCACTACCCAATCGGTTGGCTACAGATTCTTGCACGTAGTGTGCTAGTAATCTCACAATAATAGCAATCCCCAAATAGATAATGGTATACCTCTCATCATATAAGGTATTTTCAGAAAATATAAAATTATTAATTAAGGTTCCAAAGAACCAAGCTTGCCCAACAATAGATGAACTTTCTACCAAACAGGTTAATCCTAGTAGTGAAAGCTGTCCTTTATGTTCTAGCAACGCTTTAAAAGCGGTACGCTGTATCATAATATCCCCTATGGTAAATATAATTAATATAAAAAATCAAATGAATTTAGAAAGCAATATAAATATATACGATCAAATGAATCTAAATTTATCAATATTATACCCATCTTACCATAAAAAAGAGGCGTGCCGCTACGACACGCCTCACATTGAGACTCAAACTTTATAACTCACTGAAGTTATAAAAATCTATTCTATTAATAGTGTAAGTCTTTTTCAGATACACGATGACGGAATGTCCAGTATACCCAGATTTGATAAGCCAAAATAATTGGCACAAATATGAAGGCTACACAAGTCATCAAAGTCAATGTGTAAGTAGAGTTAGCTGCATTTGCAATTGTTAAGTTCCAATCAGGATTCAAAGAAGAAACCATGATGCGAGGGAACAAACCAGCAAAGTAAGCAGCCGTTACAGAGATAACGGATAAAGAGCTAAATACAAAGCCCCATTTTGTATTGCGAGTACGTGCAGCACCCCAAGAAATGAGGAAGAACACGATTGCTAATGCAAAGCACACGATCGCCAATACAGAGTTGAACAAGTCAGTACATACATATGTAGCTGCTACCAATACTAAAGCACCGATTGCTGTAGGAACACCAACTACCAAAGAGGCTGCACGAGCGCGTTCGGAAACAGCACCAGCTGTTTTGATAGAAGTGAACAAGCCACCATGGTATGTGAATACCAAGATAAACGCAATACCGCAAAGTACTGTGTATGGGCTTAACAAATCAAAGAATGTGCCTACATATGTCATGCTTGCATCAATTGGAGTACCTTGAATCAAGTTACCAACTGTAACGCCCCACAATAATGCAGGAATCAAGGAACCAAAGAAGATGCAGTAGTCAAAAGTTTTACGCCATAACAAGTTAGGGCTCTTGGAGCGGAATTCAAAAGATACGCCACGGATAATAAGAGCCGCAAGCATTAAGAATAACGCTAAATAGAAACCACTAAACAATGTAGCATATACATGAGGGAAGGATGCAAATAATGCACCACCTGCAGTAATCATCCATACCTCGTTACCATCCCAAACAGGACCCAAGGCATTGATCATTTGACGACGTTCTACGTCAGTTTTACCAATGAATGGTAATAAAATACCAGTACCATAGTCAAAACCTTCTAATAAGAAGAAGCCAGCGAATAGTACAGTAATTAAAATAAACCATACCACTTCAAGGTTATTAAAAATTAATTCCATAATCTCGCCTCCTCTTTTTCAACTACATCGTGAGATGGATTACCATCTGGACCTTTTTTGATGTGTTCTACAGCAAGGTAGAGAGCTGCGATAGCTGCTACGATGTACACAATTGTAAAGCCGATGATAGTAGTCATAATTTCTGGAGCTGTAACGGATTTAGAAGCACCGTCTGCAGTTAATTGCAAGCCATATACAAGCCATGGTTGACGACCTGCTTCTGCTACAAACCAACCTGTGGAATGAGCAATGAATGGCAATGGCAATGTCCAGAACATAATTTTTAAGAATGTGCGATTGCCAACTAATTTGTCTTTTGCATTAAGGATAAGACCTACGAACGCAACAAGCAACATAATGGAACCTGCTGCAACCATGATACGGAATGTCCAGAAGATTGCTGGAACATCTGGGATATAGTTACCAGGACCATATTGAGCCTCGGATTTAGCTTGAAGATCTTTGATACCTTCTACTTTACCAGAAGTAAAGGAGTTTTGAGTCAAGAAGGACAAACCACCAGGGATTTCAAGTGCACCAGTGTTCTTTTGAGCTTTAGTATCAATGTTAGCTACCAAAGAGAATGGAGCTGGATCTTGTGTTTCCCACAATGCTTCCATAGCAGCCATTTTCATAGGTTGTACTTTTGT
>CAKPSA010000090.1 GCA_934183145.1 uncultured Veillonella sp. | reverse complement strand
AGGAAAACACAATAACCAATGAGTCCCAAAATACCGCCTGGAACAACGAGTTCTACAGCCATTAGGGCAATCCCTATAGCCATCCATACTAAAAACTCCATAGGCCCTCCTCTCTTTAATTAATTTTATACAACTTATATATTCATTATACAATATAAAGAATAAATTATAAAGAAAAACAAAAACGACTACTTTCACAGGTTATACCTGATTCAGTAGTCGTCATGTATAAAGTATATTATTTTAAAATTTTACGATTGTCAGTTCTCATCGTAAGGTTCCATTTGATCAATAGGTTTAACAGTAATTATACTTCAGTTTTTTTCAATTGGTCATTACCAATGCCTGTTTTTTGAAGGATTAATAAGATTATACTCATTGCCATACCTACTACAGTCGCAAGGCCCATACCTTTCAATACAACAGGACCTACAGCAAGTTCCGCACCGCTAAGACCGACAACAAGGATAACAGATGTTAAGATCATGTTAACAGGGTTTGTATAATCTACCTTGCGTTCTACAAGCATGCGCAAACCGGATGCTGCAATAATACCGAACAAGAGAATGGATACACCGCCCATAACTGGTACTGGGATAGCATGGATAAGAGCAGCTACTTTACCTACAAAGGAGATAATCATAGCAAGAACGGCAGCACCGCCGATAACCCATACACTGAAGCAACGAGTGATAGCGAGTACGCCGATGTTTTCACCATATGTCGTATTTGGTGTAGCACCAAAGAAACCAGAAAGGATGTTCGCAAGACCATCGCCAAGCAAAGAGCGTTGTAAGCCCGGTTCTTTCATCAAGTCTTTGGATACGATGTTACTAGTTACAACTAAGTGACCTACATGTTCTGCAAACACTACAAAGAGCGCTGGCATAATCATGATAATGGCATTGATATCAAACACTGGCATGCCATAGAACTGCGGTAAGGAGAACCAAGGTGCAGCCTCTACACCAGAGAAATCAACAACACCCATACATGCAGATAAGATATAACCGGAAACAACGCCAATCAAAACAGGGATAACGGCTAAGAAGCCACGGAACACAACAGTACCAAGCAAGGTAACAACTAAGGAAAACATAGAAATAAAAATAGCTTGGCTGTGGCTCATGCCTAAATCTTGATTACCAATAAGGCCAGACATACTCATCGCTACTGGCGCTAATTCCAAACCAATAATAGCAACGATAGCACCCATGGCAGCCGGTGGGAATAACTTATCAATCCAACGGGTACCAATATAGCGAACTAGAACAGATAAAATCACAAAGGATAAACCAAATACAACGAAGGCACCCTTTGCAGCCTCATAACCGAGACCTGCAGATAATACACCAGCTACAGGAGCAATGAAAGCAAAGCTAGAACCGAGGTATGCAGGGATTTTACCTTTACAAACGAATAAATACAGTAATGTACCGATACCATTCATAAATAAAGCTGTTGCCGGATCTACTTTTAACAAATATGGTACTAATACAGTAGAACCAAACATAGCAAATAAATGCTGGAAACTAAGTGGCAACATACGGCCCCATGATGGGCGCTCTTGAATATCAATATAATCCTTCATTTTTTCCTCTCACCACAATAACAACACTAGTTTCCAATGCCACACCATTTGAGATATGGCATTGGAATTTACACATATATGTACTCTTATCTAATATAAGAATTACACATCAATTTTTAGGTCTAGGAGGTCTACGCCTTGGATTCCTAGGCTCTCTAGGTCTAAAAGGACCAGGCATTTCAGTCTTATCTGTATCTTTAGGCGCTTTAGGTTTGAATCGGCTTTGTGTCTCTTCACGTAAAGATGGCAAATCCTCTGCAGTACCAACTTGTTTTACACCTTCAACATTACGGCGACCAACGCTAGCTAACAAGCCTATGGCCATAAAGTTCATTAATAATGAAGAACCGCCATAACTAATAAATGGCAAAGGCACACCGGTTACAGGCATAATACCACAA
Source organism: uncultured Veillonella sp. (assembly GCA_934183145.1). Lineage (GTDB taxonomy): Bacteria > Bacillota > Negativicutes > Veillonellales > Veillonellaceae > Veillonella. The sequence goes on along the minus strand of CAKPSA010000090.1, from coordinate 2,905 downwards.
ACCATGGCAATGTTAAACAATGCTTGTCCACTGATGAGTAAGGTTATGCCCATCGCTAACCATCTACCAAATTCATCACGAGATCGATTAGCAATACGGAAACCAAAGTACGTAAAAGCCGCCACCAAAAGAACTACAAAGACTGCACCGATAAAGCCCATTTCTTGAGCCCACACGGCAAATGCAAAGTCTGTATGAGCCTCTGGCAAGTAAAAGTACTTAGATGTACCTTGCATAAAGCCTTCCCCAAGAATACCACCAGAACCTACGGCCAAAAGACCTTGTACAGTTTGATAGCCCATATCTTGAGCATGAGGCCAAGGGTCAAACCAAGACTGGATCCGTTCCCAACGATACGGTGACATACGAGCTGCAATGAAACCGATCACACCGGCAACAGCAAAGGCACCGCCAAAGAATCGCCCATCAAAACCGGCTAAATAAATGAGTATAAAGGAAAACCCAAAGATTAGAACGGTAGTACCCATATCTGGTTGCAAGATTGTTAAAACTGCAAAGATGATAGGCCAAACTAACATTGGCAACATGTAACCCACTCGTTCACTTACATAACCTTGTAAGTTCGTAAGTGGATTATTATATCTCGATTTTCCCCATTTCCTCATGGTACTCAACTTAGCAGATGTCCATATTATAGCTGCTAGCTTAGCAAATTCTGATGGCTGTATCGAAACAGGTCCGATGACGATCCACCGGCGTGCACCATTAATGACAGAACCTGCTACGAGGACTAACACCATGCCTATAAGGGTTGCAATCATTATGCGTTGCAACATATGTGACTTTTGTAATTGTCTATAATCATAACGATATAAGACAACACCTATTGCCATTGAAAAAAATAGGAACCCTATATGTTTTGAAAAGTACCCTAGGAGTCCTGTATTTTCGTAAATAGAGCTAATATAGGTGGCACTGAAGATATTCACACTACCTATAATCGTAATGAGCACTATAGGTAAAAGCATACCTTGTAAATCATTTTTAAAGAGTGAGCCCCACCGACTATCCCCCTTATTCGGTGTTTCCATATTAAGCCTCCTTTTGTACTTTTGGCTTAATTGCTTCTAAACGGAAAATAGGTTGCCCTTTAGCACTGAACTTCTCTTCATACTCAGTTTTTACATTTGGAAGATCTGTACTATGCAAATCATAGGTTACATTTTTAAGTTCCCATCCGCATTCTTTGAACTCTTCAAGAGAGAACATAAACAAACCTTCGTTATCAGTTTTAAAGTGAACCTCTCCACCGTCTTTTAAAAGACGAGCATAACGATCTAGGAATGTATGGTATGTGAGGCGACGCTTAGCATGTTTTGCCTTAGGCCATGGATCACAGAAGTTGATATAGAAACGATCTACTTCACCAGGCGCTACCACCTCTTCAATGCCAGCGATATCAAAAAGGGATACCTTAGCATTATCACGCTCTGCTTCAAAGATTTTTTGTGCTGCATAATAAATTACGCCAATTTGTACTTCAAAACCTACAAAGTTAGCATCTGGATATGCTTCAGACATACCGGCAATAAAACGACCCTTACCTGTACCAAGTTCCATATATAATGGACGTTCAGGATGTGCAAATAACTCACGCCATTTGCCCTTGTACTGTTCCTGGCCGGACAAAATAATATGAGAGTCATATTCGTGGATAGCTTCATCAATCCATGGTTTTCTACGAAGGCGCATACGTTCTCCTTACATCTATATTAATCATTAATTATATCTATTATTACAGGTCATATACCTATCTTATTAATTATAGAAAAGGGGGAGTTAAACGTCAATTACATTTCCCTTCTCATACACATAAAAACGACCTACTTCCAAAGAAGTAGGTCTAAATATTTTTTAGAAAATCAATGTTTCTAAATTTTCAATTTGGTATTTGCTGAGGCCTAGCTCAGATAAACTCTTTTCAGATGCGGCGAATAGATTGTTTTTACCTACACGCGTACCTAAAGCTGCAGCGGCAACCAATTCACGGTCCAATTTGCCAAGGCGAGAACGATTGCGATTTTGCGGTTTCGGTTTCTTCATACGGAACGTATTATATTGAACCGCTTCTTTTGCATCCTCATTTTTTGCCTTCGCTAAAGCAGCCCCATTAGTGCCATTCCCCAATAAAGCACTAAGTCCTGTTTGCTTTGGAACCATTTTTTCGTAATCAGCACCAAACTCAGGGCGCTCCTCACGTAATTGATCAAATGTCGATAATGCTTCATTCATTTGTTTCAAGCCAGCAGCAGAGTAAAGTTGACGTATCGCAATACTCACCTCTTGCGGAGTCAACGTACCTCGCTCAATAGCAGAAGCGATTGTACTTTTCAATGCACCTTGATTACCAGATGCTGTATAGCGACCGATATCAACCAAGTCTTTTTGACGTGCATTGAGTTCTTTAGGCGTATATATATTTATCTCAGATATAGACGGTGCCTGCTTAGAAGGCTGTTCTCCCGCCCCATTAGCCTCAGACATATAGCCACCGGCGACGATGGCCACGGCTAATGTTAAGGTTAATACTTTTTTCAACGTCTTAGAATCTCCCTTTTCATTAATACTTACTTATATAATACTGTGATATTTTTGTACATTAACAACAAACTTGTTCTACTGTAATACATACTGTAGATAATATTATATAATACTTCATCTAATTTTTATAGTCCTATTCGAAAAAAATCTATAATCTTTTAACATTTTTTATATTTTTATAAAATATGACAGTAAAATAATGCAGTAGAAACCAAAAATTCACTAGATTTCTACTGCATTTATAGAGAGAATTATTTATTTAATATTTTATCAAACTAAACGGATAAAATTTGTTTTGCATCAGCCACAATTTGTTCTAAAGAAACGCCATTTTCTCGTAACA
>CAKPSA010000089.1 GCA_934183145.1 uncultured Veillonella sp. | reverse complement strand
ACCCTCCCGTAGGGTTTTACTAAAGGTACCATCGTAAATGCGCTTATAGCCACAACTAGGGCTTTTTGCTTTCATTAGAGCACGATTACATCCATTTTGAAAAGCTATATCTAATGTATTCTGAGCGCCTGTAAGGAATTCTTTAGTTACATCAACTCCATTAGCTGTACATATACGTTCTCCTTGTCGCTCTGCAGGATCACGCGGTGTGTTAAGTCCACCTAATACTTCTGGACATACAGGTACTAAATCAAACATTTCTTTTAACAATGGTAATTTCGCTATATAATTATCTTTTCCATCATAACGACATGATACGCCGCATAGACATTCACTAATTAGCAATTTTGGTTTCTTATTCATAGTATTTGTTTAATATATAGTGTTGTTTAATATATAGTGTTATTTTATATGTAGTATTAAAACTTAATTTACATAAGAAAAAAAGACTAACCGAAGTTAGTCTTAATTGGTGCCGAGGACCGGAATCGAACCGGTACGGTTGTTTCCAACCGACGGATTTTAAGTCCGTTGCGTCTGCCTGTTCCGCCACCCCGGCATGGGTAACGATTGTGGAGGCGGCACCCAGAATCGAACTGGGGAATAAAGGTTTTGCAGACCTCTGCCTTACCGCTTGGCTATGCCGCCATATAAAGTTGGAGCGGGAAACGAGATTCGAACTCGCGACCCCCGCCTTGGCAAGGCGGTGCTCTACCGCTGAGCTATTCCCGCATGTACATGGTGCCTCAGGACAGAATCGAACTGTCGACACACGGATTTTCAGTCCGTTGCTCTACCAACTGAGCTACCGAGGCATGAATGGCGACCCCGATCAGATTTGAACTGACGATCTTCGCCGTGACAGGGCGACATGTTAACCGCTACACCACGGGGCCGTATCCAAAGTACTTGCTTAGTATATCGGTTATCAGAACTTTTGTCAACACTATCCTACAATTTTTTTGATGAATTCTTCTTCATCTTTTAATATTGTAGATTCTTTATGGCCTGGTTCAATGATTAAATCCTTTGACAACGCTAATATATACCTCAAACTAGTAATCAAATCTGCCGGATTACTCTTATAGTTATCGGTATTCCCTACATTTTGTTTAAATACAGTATCACCAGAGAATAGATGTCCTTCTATCTCCAAACAAACAGAGCCCGCACTATGACCAGGCGTATGATGAATTGTAATATCAAAAGGATCTAGTTTTAATGTACCAGATACTAAATCTTTACAGTTTGTGTACATCTTTTTTTTATATACACTAGGTCTACGACGAATGAGTTGTAATAACTCCTGATCCAAAGGATGTAAATAAGCGGGAATATTATAATGTTCACATACCTCATCAAGAGCTGACACATGGTCACAATGACCATGTGTTAATAATACTGCTATTGGTTCAGAATCCCCTACCATATCAATTATATGCTTGCTATGAAATCCAGGATCAATAATTAAAGATTTTCCATCTTTAATTAGTACGTAACAATTTGCTTTATAAAGCCCTAGAGGGCGTTTTATAATATTCATAATATTCGCCCTCCTATATGATACGATATCGCTTAGTAGGTTGTTTTTTAATAAAATACCCTTCCCAGAATTGTGGATGTAACATAACAAGAATAGTAAATAATTCTAAACGACCTAATATCATATCAACAATAGCTATACATTTAGCTGCATCTGGCATAGCACCAAATGAATCGGTCGGTCCAAATCCACCAAAACCTAACCCAACATTGCTAAGGAATGCCGTTATTACTTGCATAGAATCATAGGTAGACAAACCCGTGCAAGTCATCAAAAACACGGAAATGACATAAATCATTAAGTATAAAAATAGAAATTGTTGTGTCATTTGAATCCATTTAGCAGGCATTGGTTTTCCATTGATGCGTACAACTTGAACCATATCAGGATGGATAGCCTTCCGTAGATAGATGATACTACTCTTGATCAAGATTATCATACGGATAATTTTAACACCACCAGTAGTAGAACCACTACAACCACCAAAGAATGTAGAAATAAATAGCATCATCTGCGCAGCTGCAGGCCATAAATCATAGTCGCTAACAGCAAAGCCACTACCCGTTTGAAGAGATACTAAATTAAATGATGCATCTCTAATAATTTCTAGAGGATTATCCATAGATGATTGTAACGCTAATGACAAGGCTACAATAGTTATACCAATGAAAACTACAAGCCAATACATACGTGTTTCAAAGTCATCAACTAAAACACGAATTCCTTTTTGAAGTGCATTGTAATATACTGCAAAATTACCACCAGCAAGTATCATGAAAAATATAAATACAAAACAGATATAGTTGCTAGGTTCATATATAAATGTACCTGCAGATGTAGGCGCAAAACCACCCGTAGCAATAATGGAAAATGCATAATTAAGTGCGTCAAAAGGCTCTATACCACCAGCCCATAGCATAACGAAACAAATAGCGGTAAAAGCTACATATAACCGCCAAAGTTTTGTAGCCATTGATTGAATACGAGGCATAACTACACCTGGTTTTGGTACCGATGCTTCTGCATTAAACATATGAGCTGCGTCAGCACCAAGGTTTTTCAAGAAGGATAAAATAAGGACAATAATCCCCATCCCACCAATCCAGTGCATAAGTCCACGCCATAATACAAATGTATTCGGTAAATCATCTACGCTATTAATAATAGTAGCACCTGTTGCGGTAATACCTGATGTAGACTCAAATAGAGCATCAAATACATTGACTAAAATACCACTACCAAGAAATGGTAAAGAGCCTAAAATAACAGTTAATATCCACGTAGCTGATACTACTAAAAATCCATCACGGAGGCTAAAGCTTTGACTTTCTTGACCATAATAGGATAAAAGCCCACCTAAGATAAATGAAATACCAGAAGTAATCAAAAATGACCAATATGCAGTTTCAAAGACGACACTATATACAAAGGGAATCAATGCAAAAATCCCAAATATATAGAGTAACCGTCCCACTAAGGACATGACAATTTGAATGCGCATAGTCTCTCCAAACTAAGTAAGATATTTAAGCAATTTACTTACCGATTCAGGTAACGCAAAGAGAACAATGTGATCTCCATCTAAAATTTCAGTATTACCACGTGGTACAATGGCTTCATCGCCACGTAATATAACACCGACTAAAGCCTTGCCTGGTAAACGTATATCTTTCAATTGTTTACCGGCCACCGGAGATTCACTTGTAATAGCAACCTCTATAGATTCCGCTTTTCCGCCTTCAAAGGTTGAAATAGATAGGACACCCTCTCCACTTCGAACAAAACGTAAAATTTGACTGGCTGTGAATAAGCGTGGCGAAAATACTACATCTATACCAACTTGTTCCATAAGCATAATGTACTCAGGTCGACCTACACGAACTACAGTTTTAGGAATCCCCATATGTTTACCTACAAGAGCGACAAGCAAGTTGAGTTTGTCGTCATCTGTAAGTGCAATAATAACATCACTATCAGCAATTTCTTCGGCTTCTAATAGGTCGAAATCTGTAGCATCTCCATTGATAACTATTGATTTATCTACAAGATTAGCAAGCTGTTCACAACGGTCAAAATTCTTTTCAATAACTTTAACGGAGAATCCTGCTTTTTCCAAAAGGACTGTTAAGTTTCTACCTAGTAAACCGGCGCCAATGATAACGGCACGCTTATAAAATGTATTATGATTATGGAACCAAAGATTTTCTACTTCCTCAACAGATGCTTTCAAGCCTAAAAAGAATACGCTGTCATCAGGTTGTAGAATACTTTCACCATGAGGAATAATCATTTCACCATAGCGTAAAATGCCAACTAATAAAACGCCTTCAGGAAATCTGATTTCTTTTAAAGGTTGTCCTATCAATGGAGTTTCATCAGTGATTTTAAATTCCATGAGACGTACTGAACCTTGACCAAACTCCTCCACATCAATGGCTGATGGCGTTTCTAGAATTTGTAGTAACTCTTGAGCGGTAACCATTTCAGGATTGATAAACAAATCTACCCCTAGTTTAGCACGCATCTCATCATTCATATGTTCTGCTACCGTATTATCTCGAACACGAGCAATCGTTGTAGGAACACCTGTAATTTTAGCTACAGCACAAGATAACATATTCACTTCATCAGAATCGGTAACAGCAATAAACATGCCTACATCATCCATACCGATTTCATTAAGCAATTGAATATCACTGCCGTTACCTTGAACAAGGCTAACATCTAGTGTATTTTCAAGATTTTGTATACGATCTGGTGAGCGATCGATAACATACACATCATGATCATCTTGTATCAACCGTTGTGCCAAGGAATAGCCAACCTTACCAGCACCTACAATGACAATTTTCATCGTCTTTATTCCTCTTCTTGTGATTCATTACTAACAGGAGGTGTACATTGACGTCCTATTTCAGTTAATAATGTCCAACCATCATCTTGAACAATCTTTTTCTCTTTCATCAAATGCCCTAAAGCACGTTTAAATGCGGCTTTGCTGATGTTAAACTTATCCTTAATCAACATAGCAGAAGATTCATCGCTATACGGCATCTTACCACCACGGTTAAGAAGATATTCCATAATAATATCTCCATCAGATATGAGGGCCTTTTCCTTGGTAGGACGCATAGATACATTAATACGACCATCATCACGTTTAAAAGTAACGCGACCTTCAACCATCTCCCCAACCTTTAGTTTTCTCGTCATCTCTGAGCGATGTAAAAAGGCTATCCACCGTTCGGGAGTAATAAAGAATGCCCCATCACTAGTTAAGTTATAAATAGCACCCTTAACTAGTTGTCCTACCTTAGCCTCTGTAGCAGCCTTAGAAGCACGACGCATTTCATCATCTACATCCATAGATACTGCAAATCGACCAGATTTATCAGTATATAGGCGAACCCAAACCTTTTCACCAACTTGAGGACG
>CAKPSA010000088.1 GCA_934183145.1 uncultured Veillonella sp. | reverse complement strand
CCTACTGTAAGGAATACTGGAAGCATGGCTACAACGTAAGCACTACCAGAGGCGAACAAGTAACGAACAGCGATACTGATAGCACCGATGATAATAAGCGCCATCATAGAATTGTCGCCGAAGCTGAAGTGTGTACCCATAAAGTCAGCTAGCCATTCAAAGAATTTAACCTTGGACAATGCACTGGACATGCCGATGATACCACCGAACCAGATCAATGTATTCCAAGCACCTTTGGATTCAAGCATATCTTCCCATTTGATTACACCTGTTACAAGGGCTGCTACCATGGCTACGATAGCTACTGCTGTTGCGTCTAGGGAGAATTTAATACCAAAGCCTTGAGTCAAGATGGAAGGCAATGCCCAACCAACTAAGGCAAGAATAAATATAGCGATAAGAGATTTCTCGCGACCAGACATAGGTCCAAGTTCTTTTAAACCTTCATCAGCAATACCGTGAGAATCGATATGTTGAATAGATGGTTTATCGAGATAGTATACCATGGCTGGTGTAATGAGAAGCATTACAAGGCCTGGTACTACGAGAGCTAATGCCCAAAGGCCCCAGTTGATGTCTACACCGAGGATTTTGTTCATATAGTCAGCAGCCAATAAGTTTGGTGCCATTGCTGTAGCGAACATCAAGCTAGTTACCTTTGTTACCATGTATGTATTAACCATGAGGTAAGAACCAGCTTTTTTCGCACTTTCACCAGGCTCAGAGCCCAATGCTTTTGCTACAGAGTTCATAATTGGGAACACGATACCACCACAACGTGCTGTGTTGGAAGGTGTTACGGGAGCAATAATAAGATCTAATAAAGCAGTTACATAACCAAGGCGCAATGTAGTATGGCCTAAGGATTTAATCAATAAGTATGCAATACGACGGCCAAGGCCTGTTTTTACGAATGCCACACTGAGGGAGAACGCCGAAAATACTAGCCATACTGTTGTAGATGCATAACCAGACAATACGTTTTTTGTAGCATTCAAGAAAATGGCAGAACCTGCAATAGATAATAACAAGATAATCGGTGCTGGCCAAGGTTTAACAACAAGACCAACGATAGCCATTAAATAGAAACCTAACAGTCGCCAAGCTTCAACGCTCAAACCTTCTGGCGGTGTAATAAACCACATTGCCAGAGGAATGGCAAACATAATTGCAATTTTAAGTAGCTTACTCATTCTTACTCTCCTTTTACATAAGCTATGCCTTTCATGATCGGTCGCGCTGTTCTAGCAACGCCCGCCTTCTCCACATGCCAACCATTATCATTGGTCAAGCATATTTCGAAATCAAATTTCCCTGATGGATGCGCCAAAGTAACGCGCTTCGTCTCTTTAGCACGTTCGCTTACTACTTCATTCGCCACAGTGCCCGTAATCAGCGCTGCCGTAGCTGTACAAATGCCACCTGTAACGGCATAAGCTTTATGCATTACAGCTAATGCTTTAGTACGAGCTACGATGTCTATGCTATTCCCCTCAATAGTTCGACCATCGCTTGCTACGTAGGTTTGTGGTGCGGACACCATGCATACCTTTGGAACTGCAGGACTGGCGGACTCTTTAGATGGCGCAAGGCCCATCATAACAGCCGCAGTAGTGCGAATATCTTCAAGTGTATTGAGTAATACACCGCCATCCGTTTCTGTGAAAGCCGGTAATTCCGTGCCTTCATAACCAAGGTCTGTAGCCTTTACGAATACAGCTGGATTGGCTGCATCTACAAGACTGACTTGGATTGTGCGACCATCAGCCAATGTAACCGTATCTTGTACATTGCCTGTTGGTAATAGCTTACCTGTCTTAGAACCGCCTGGCTCCAAGAAATATAATGTAATGCGAGCACCCGTACCAGGTACGCCATCGATAGCAAAGTCACCGTCAATAACAGGTTTACCATCTCGAACTGGCACATGCGCTTCAATAACCTTATTTGTATTCGTGTTAAAGATACGAACTACTGTTTCTGGTTCTACGGCTTTCACAAAGCCTTCCATAATAGCAAATACCCCTGCGCCAGCAGAAATATTGCCACAGTTCCCTTCGTAATCCACTACCGCATCAGCAATACCTACATACCCAAAGGTATAGTCGATATCCGCATCATCCCGGTCAGAAGGATTTACAATAGCGACCTTACTCGTCAATGGATCAGCACCACCGATACCATTAATCTGACGTGCATCAGGAGAACCATATAAGTCTAAAATCATACGGTCTCGTCCGGCTGGGTCATTTGGAAGCGTATCTTTTAACAGATACGCCCCTTTACTAGTACCGCCGCGCATATAGGTAACAGGAATTTCTTTATACCCGTTCATAGTATACTCCTTTATATTAACTACTTACACTTTGCTATTTGCATAGTAGTTGATGAGACAACCTGCTGCGATAATATCTTTTTCTTCATCGCTGAGGTGGCCTAAATGCAATGTAATCTCTGCTTTCTTCACACCACCGCTGATAACATATGCTGTGTAATCATCGGAGTCAGAGAATAATTGGTCACGTACATTTGGCACATATACATAGTCGCCTACTGCCATCGTTTTAGAGTCTTCTTCACTAGTTACAAACGGTAACATACCCCAGTTAATTACATTACTGCGATAGCGTTTTGTAGCATATTCAATAGCAATGTTAGCACCGCCACCTAATACGCGTTGGCAAGATGCTGCTTGTTCACGAGCAGAGCCATCGCCAGGGCGATTAGCATATACCATGCTAGACACTGCTGTAGATTTAGCCATATCTTCTACAGTTTCTCCAAGACCAAGAGCTTGTTTTACCTCTTCGTATGCACTTACTAAGTCTGCTGCGCTGTCACCTTCTTGACGAGATTTTTCCCAATCGCGAACGACTTTTGCACGACCTACATATTCAGGAACCTTACGACTCAAGGCAAATTCAGACAATGCATATGGGTCGGAACGGAAGGAAGATGTTTCACCAGATGGGATCAATTCATCTGTAGTTGTTACAGGATCATCGATATAAGCAGCTACTTTAAGTAATACATTTGGTGTCAATTCCTTAATAGAAGGCCAAGGTTTAATGGATGGACCGTAAATGAGTTCCGCATCTTTTTTAGGTTCATTAAAGCCACTGTATACTTTACTTTCATACGGTTTATCATCATAGTGATATGCTGGTACTGCATCATCGTATTCTACATCTGTTGCTGCCGTTAAAGCCCCACCATTGATAGCTGTAGCTGCTACAGAGCGAGCATCGAGAAGTGCCACAGAAGAGATTTGACCATTGCCAGGTTTAGACCCTTCGCGGTTCGGGAAGTTACGTGTCGCATGACGACCGCTGAGGCCCGTATTATTAGGTGTATCGCCTGCGCCGAAGCATGGGCCGCAGAAAGCAGTACGTACGATAGCACCTGCTTCCATTAAGTCTACAAGGGCACCATTTTTCATGAGTTCTAAGTAAATTGGTTGGCTAGAAGGATATACGCTGAACGCAAAACGACCGGAACCTACGCTCTTACCGCGTACGATATTCGCTGCTTGCATAATATTTTCATACAAACCACCAGAGCAACCTACGATGATACCTTGATCTAAATGTAATTTGCCATCAAAATGTTTTTCAGGCAATTGCAAGGATAAAGATTTATTATCTAATTGTTCAACCGCTTGGCGTTCGATTTCTGCTAGTAAATCGCGACCACCTTCGTTGATTTCTTTAATAGTATATACATTGCTTGGATGGAATGGCATAGCAATCATGCTTTCCACTTCATCAAGATTAACCTTTACAAGGCCATCATAGTAAGCTACATCGCCAGGGTTAAGTTCTTTGTACGCATCACCACGGCCATGAAGTGTTAAGAATTCTTTTGTATTGCTGTCTGTTCTCCAGATTGTTGTAAGGCACGTAGTCTCTGTAGTCATTACATCGATGCCATTACGGAAGTCCATGGATAAGTGTTCAATACCAGGGCCTACGAATTCCATCACTTTATTTTTTACAAAGCCATTTTTAAATACAGCTTTTTCAATAGCGAGAGCCACGTCTTGTGGACCTACGCCGTGTTTAGGTTTACCATCGAGGTAGATAGCGATAACCTCTGGACGTTGTACATCATAGGTACGACCAAGCAATTGTTTTACAAGCTCTGGACCACCTTCACCAATCGCCATAGTACCAAGCGCACCATAACGAGTATGGCTGTCGGAACCGAGGATCATTTTGCCACAGCCTGCCATTGTTTCACGCATGTATTGGTGAATAACTGCAAGATGAGGAGGTACGTACACGCCGCCAAAGCGTTCTACTGCGGATAAGCCAAATACATGGTCGTCTTCGTTAATTGTGCCCCCTACCGCTGCTAAACTGTTATGACAGTTAGTCAAAATATAAGGGATTGGGAATTTATCGAGACCACTGGCAATAGCCGTTTGGATAATACCAACATAGGTAATATCGTGAGATGTTAAAGCATCGAATTTAATGCGTAAATCTTGATCACCTTCATGTTGTTGGTGGTCCATTAAAATACGGTACGCCATCGTTTCCTTATAGGCGCGCTCTTTATTAAAAACTTCTTGCTGATCAAGGGCTGCACTAGAATCTGCAGGAACGATATCCGTACCGTGATATAAAAATACACCATTTGAAATTAACTCAACCATGACTTGCTCCTTTATTACTTTCAGGCATGTGTAAACCTATACAAACACTATACTTTCACCATGTATATTGGTGAAAGTTTCATTCCTCTTATTAGTATCCAGTCTTTAGTTATATCTAATCTGTATAGCCCTTGCTCCCCCTCATCTGTACCAACTCTATGGGATAGAGTACAATAATACATATGTAAAGGAGAGTTTATGGACACGAAAGATTGTACAATTTTAAAAACCTTAGCAGAGGAAAATAATATTACCTATGCGGCGCGTCGTCTATTTATGACGCAACCTGCATTGAGTGAACGGATAAAAAAATTAGAAAAGGAATTTAACTGTCCCATCATCAA
>CAKPSA010000087.1 GCA_934183145.1 uncultured Veillonella sp. | reverse complement strand
ATCCTATTGAGGTCGTACCTGGCATTAGTTCTATGACCTTTGCTTTTGCACGACTCAATGAGGTGTGGCATGATGCGAATTTAATGAGCTTTCACGGTCGCCAACCGGCGCCTGAAAAACTCGTGTATGAAGTAGGTAAAAAGATGGGGTTCTTAACGGATCCAGAATATAATCCAGCGCATATTGCGCGTATTTTAATAGATGCAGGTTGGCCAAAAGAAACGAGAGCAGCAGCCCTTGAGCGTTTGAGCTATGATGATGAAAAAATTGTAGACTCCACGTTAGAGGTATTAACTGAGCTTGAAGGCTTTGGTCATTCTGTGATGGTGGTATTAGGATGAGACATTTTTTCGGAATTCCTGATGAGGAATTTATCCGCGGTGATGTGCCGATGACGAAATGCGAGATTCGTAAAGCCGTTATGAACGAGGCACGCATCGAGGAAGATAGCATCGTCCTTGACGTAGGTGCTGGTACGGGCTCTATTTCTATTGAAGCAGCCTTGGCCGCGCCTAAAGGGCATGTATATGCGATTGAGCGCTTTGATAAAGGCATCGACCTTATCAATGAAAATATAAAGAAATTCAATGTAAATAATATGACGGTTATCAAGTCCAAAGCTCCTGAAGGCATGGAAGAATTGCCTGAGCTTGATGCGGTTATCATTGGCGGCAGTGCTGGTGGTATGACAGGCATCATGGATGAGGCGCAACGTCTTTTAAAAGTAGGCGGCCGTTTAGTTGTAACTGCTGTAACAATGGAAACTGGTTATACAATTCTTAAAGAGTTGAAAGGTCGTCCTTTCACCTATGAAGGTTACCAAATGTCTATCAGCCGTTACCGCAAGGCTGGTCCATATCATTTGTTAGACCCATTGAGTCCAATTTTCATTGTATCTGCAACGCGTATCGCAGAAGGAGAGTAATATGGTTGACGTACATATCGTAGGCGCAGGCCCTGGAGATCCTGAGTTAATTACTCGAAAAGGGTATCGTTTAGTGCAAGAGGCAGACGTTGTTATTTACGCTGGCTCCTTGGTAAACCCTGCTATTTTAGAGGCTTGTAAACCAGGCTGTGAAATCCATAACAGTGCTACTATGAATCTTGATGAGGTTTTGGCTGTTATGAAGGCTTCTGTTGAGGCTGGTAAAAGCGTAGTTCGTCTTCACACAGGTGACCCTGCTATTTATGGTGCTATTCAAGAGCAAATGGATGCACTCGCTGGTATGGGTATATCTTATGAAGTCGTGCCTGGAGTAAGCTCTTTCCTTGCTACAGCAGCGGCTTTGAAACAAGAATATACATTGCCAAATGTATCTCAAACAGTAATTATTACGCGAATGGAAGGTCGTACACCGATGCCTCCAAAGGAAAAATTGCGCATGTTAGCAGCTCATGAAGCGACAATGTGTATTTTCCTTAGCGTTCAAATGTTAGATAAAGTAGTAGCCGAACTCATCGAGGGCGGTTATGACAAAACGACTCCAGTGGCTATCGTGGTAAAAGCGTCTTGGCCAGACCAACGCATTATCCGTGGCACATTGGAAACTATTGCGGACATCGTAGCAAAAGAAGGCGTATTGCGCCAAGCTATGATCGTAGTAAGCCATGTATTAGATAGCGAATACGAATTATCTAAACTTTATGACAAAGGCTTTGCTCACATGTACCGCAGTGCTAAGGACTAGTATGATGAAAGAACTAGAAACTATTGCATCTACGACTGGAGCTAAGAAGAATAGAACGGCTATTCTCTCTGTGTCTGAACGAGGTGCAAAGCTAGGTCAACGCATCAAGTCTTTGGTGGCACCCCACGCGGATTGCTTTGAAAAGGAAAACCGTCCCTCTGGTGGTGAGGCTATTTATTTCGATTCTCTCAAAAATCATATTGGACAGATTTTCAAGGATTACGACCAAGTACTGTGTATTATGGCACTCGGTATCGTAGTGCGCATGATAGCACCATATATTGAGCATAAATCAAAGGATCCTGCTGTAGTCGTAATGGACGAAGTAGGACACCACGTGATTAGCTTATTGTCTGGTCACCTTGGGGGCGCCAACGAATGGACGCAGTCCATTTCGCTGGCCATCGATGCGGACCCTGTTATTACAACGGCTACGGATGTAAACGGATTGCCAGCGCCTGACGTGTTGGCGCGCCACGAGCATCTGTTGGTCGACGATTTTCAAACCTTAATCAATGTAAACTCTGCCATCGTTGGGGGAGAACAGGTTGATTATTATATCGATGAAAGCTTACCGAATGCAGAGCATTTAGAACAAGCAGTGAAAGCTCATATTGGTGAGCATGGTATGGTTCATATTGTTTCTTTGAATCAACTTGAGAGTATTCCATGTAAAAATGAAAGCGCTGAAGAGGGATTATCTCGCGTAGTCATTACTGATAAAGTGATTACCGAGTATGGTCACCAATTAATTTTGCGCCCTCGTACATATACGATGGGTATTGGCTGTCGCCGAGACACGCCGAAGGAATTGATTCTTGATGCTATTCAACAATCTTTGGCAGCCAATAAGCTTTCACCAAAGAGCCTTGTAACGGCCGCATCGGTCATCGTTAAACAAGATGAAGTAGGCCTCTTAGAGGCTATGCAAATTATGGGGTGGCCTATCGTGTTCTATACACAGGACGAGATGGCACCACTCATTGAACAAGAAGAATTAAAAGAATCTAATTTTGTAAAAGGAACTATAGGAGTAGGAAACGTATGCGAGACAACGGCATTACTAGCGGCCAAGAGCCGAACACTAATACAGCACAAAACAATTTATCCCAAAACAACGGTAGCCATTGCACAGGTAACATCAAAGTAATCGGCATTGGCCCTGGCGATGAAGAGTTTATGACACCTCAAGCGCGCGAAGCTATCTTAGCAGCTGACCGCGTGGTAGGTTATTTGACATACCTCGACTTGATCAAAGACCTTATCGAAGGTAAAGAAACTGTAGGTACTGCAATGATGCAAGAAGTAGATCGTTGCCAACAAGCAGTTGATTTAGCCGTAGAAGGTCATCAAGTAGTTGTAGTATCCTCTGGTGACTCTGGCGTATACGGCATGGCAGGTCTTGTGTTGGAACTTGCTAATAAAGTACCAGCAGAAAAACGTCCTTCCGTAGATATCGTACCTGGTCTTAGTGCTGTAAACGTTGCAGCATCCGTATTAGGTGCACCATTGATGCATGACTTTGCTGTCATTTCCTTGAGCGACTTGATGACTCCATGGGATCTTATCAAAAAACGTGCAGACCTTTGTGCACAAGGTGACATGGTTATTTCCTTGTACAACCCACGCAGTAAAAAACGCGTTACACACTTAGATGAAGTTCGCGAAATCGTTCTTAAATACCGCGACCCTAAAACACCTGTAGGTATCGTGCAAAAAGCAGGTCGCCCAGGTCAACATATGGTAATCTCTGACCTTGAAAACTTCACAAATGAAGAAGTAGACATGCAAACACTTGTTATCATCGGTAACAGCCAAACTTATGTTGAAAATGGTCGCATGATTACACCTCGAGGCTACAAATTATGATTTGGGTCATTGCCGGTACTTTGGATGGTCGCACCTTAGCAGTAGAAATCCAAAAACGGACTGGCGAAGATGTGCTTGTTACGGTTGTAAGTCAATATGGTGCAGAGCTTGCTGCCCATAAAGGTATTACCGTACATACGGGCCGTCTTGACCAAGAGGCGATGCAAAAATTGATTAAAGAGCATAATGTACGCCTTTTAATCGATGCAAGCCATCCGTATGCTGCTATCGTTACGGCTACGGCTCAAGATGCAGCAAAAGCTGAAGGTATTCCTTTTGTTCGTTTCGAACGTAAAGAGGTACCATTGCCAGATTATGATAAATTACATATCGTAGTGGACGAAGTAGAAGCATCTAATCTAGCAGGCAAATTAGCAAAGGAAAATAATAACCATGTGTATTTGACTACAGGTAGTAAAACAATGCACATCTTTGCTAAGTCTGAGGCTTTACAAGACTGCGAAGTATGGACCCGCATTTTGCCTACTGCTGAGGTGTTACAAATGATGGAAGACCTCAATGTAAGTCCAAAACGCATTGTTGCTGTGCAAGGTCCATTCTCTTACGATATGAACCGCATCATGTTCCACGATACGAAGGCGAGCGTTGTAGTTATGAAAAACTCTGGCCTTGTAGGTGGTGCTGATACAAAATTACAAGCAGCCATGGATCTTGGCATCCATGTTATTGTTATCGATCGTCCACGTGTTAAAATTGAAAGCCACGTGGTATCATCGAATGATGAATTTTTCAAATTATGGGAGGACACTAATGGATTACGTTAAAAATCCTAAAGCCATTGAAGATAAAAGTATGGAAATCATTTACGATTATGTAAAAGATTTTGGTTTAACAGATGATGAAGTACGCGTAGTATCTCGTACAGTACATGCGTCTGGTGATGTTGAATATGCTCAACTCGTAAAAATGAGCCCTGATGCTGTTCAAAAAGGTATCGAAGCATTAGATAATGGTGCAGATATTTATACAGATGTGGAAATGGTTCGCACAGGTATCTCTAAACCAGCTCTTAAAATTCGCGGTAACGAAGTACACTGCTTAATTAAAGATGAAAACGTAGCTAAAATGGCTAAAGAGTTGGGGGTAACTCGCTCTATCGCCGCTATGCGTACATTTGGCAAACAATTAGAAGGCCAAATCGTTGCTATCGGTAATGCTCCAACAGCATTGTACGAAGTATTGCGTTTAGCTCTTGAAGAAGGTGTTAAACCAGCTCTTATCATTGGTATCCCTGTAGGCTTCGTAGGTGCTGCAGAATCCAAAGACTATTTGATGGAAGTATCCCCAGTTCCTTATATCACTGTAAAAGGTAACAAAGGTGGTAGCCCAATCGCTGCTTCCGTATGTAATGCATTGCTTTACACAGACGTAAAACGCAATGACATGCTCTTCGTAGAAGGCAAAGAGTCTAAATAATACAAAACCCGAATCGTATTTTTGTAGTTCTACGATTCGGGTTTTACTGTATATTTTTAGA
>CAKPSA010000086.1 GCA_934183145.1 uncultured Veillonella sp. | reverse complement strand
TGATTGATTACCTATCATTGTTCAGTTTTCAAAGATCTGTACCAGTTTCCACAACCTCTTTCGAAGTGTTTCATCAACTAGCGACTTGATTATTCTATCAAGTTCAGCTCATTCCGTCAAGCACTTTTTCAAAACTTTTTTAGAAGTTTTTTGCTTGTCCTTTGTGCTGTGTCCTAACGACTTGTATAAGTATAGCATAAATTAAAATATCGTCAACACATAAAATCCTTATTTTTACAACTTCATTTTATTTTCACTACATTCCCCACAAGCTTCTTTTAATTTCTTATTATTTTGGTATTTAAATTGTATAACACTATTTTTCTTTTCTTTTTATTCATATTATTTTTAAGTTCTATCTTATAAACGTATAACGGTTTTATAAAAGAAAAATCCTTAGAACATACTATAAAATACATTCTAAGGATTAATTATTATATTGTGTCTAATAGTCTAATACTGTTAGTAGCTTTTACTATATCATTATATTTCTTTTACAGTTCTAGAGGTGTATACCTCTTTATCCATATATGATATAAAGCCAGTGCTACAATCATTATAGTCGCAGTAAACATATAAAGATACTGATACCCTACAGCACTAGCTAACAGAGCAAGAATAACAGATCCCGCCCCCACACTTATATCTAATGCTAAAAAATATGTTGCTGTTGATACACCAGCACGTTCTATCGGTGCTGATTGAATGGCTAACGCTTGAAATGCTGGTTGTGCTGCACCATAACCTAAACCTAACAAGGGGGCTGTTAAGATTATAGTTAATGGCTTTGTAGCTATACCCAATGCCAACAGTCCTAGTATAAAGAGTACTAGGCCAGGGTAGATAATATATTTAGAGCCATACCGAGCATACGCTTTTCCTACTAAAGGGCGACTGATTATAATCATTACTGCAAAGATAGCAAAAAATGCACTGCCCCAAATACCAGCCCCCATACTATTTAACTCAATGGGAATAAATACTAATACACCAGAATAGGTAAAGCCAATAAATAGTCCCATTAAAGCCCAAGGTAAACTTCTTTTTTCAATAAATTGAGATATATGCCACCCTTTATGTGTAGATGGTTTTGGTGTTGCTAATTCTTTTGATAACGGAATACTATTACTCAATACCAAGGCTAACCCTGTCATAATAGTTAAGAAAAGATAGAGAGCTATACTACCATACGAAGCAAGTGCATACAAACCTATTGCAGGTCCTAATACCATCGCTACATTCGAAAAGATAGCAAACATATTGATACCCTCCCCTTTTCGGTTAGGAGGTAACACCAATACCGCCAACGCCGCCATTACAGTTGTGCCTAAAGCAAATACAACACCATGTAGTCCCCGCAATACAAAAATTGCCTCTAAAGAGGTCGTAAAATTAAAAAGCCCCATTATGATGAAAAACAAAGCAGTTGACAGTAGTAATACAACTCGTTTATTAAAGCCATCAATCAAGCGACCTGCAAAGAGCCTACATACAATTGTGCCTATTTGAAAATAGGTCATCGCTAACCCCGCATCTAAATCACTTCCACTTAATTCAGAGGTTATGACTATCGGCAAGGCTGCTACGAGAACATATTGTGTCATATATAAAATGCCACTGCTTATACCATAGTTTATAAAAGCAAGGCTCCATAATCGATTTGAATCCATCTATCTATCCCCTTTTCAACATTGTGTTACTTTGCTATTTTACGCCCCCTATACAAAGAATTCAATAAGTATAGACCTTACTGTGTCCATATATCCTATACATATATGTATGAGTTATCCATAATAATAATTTATTAGTAAATGATACATAAACAAAGAACCTCTCTGAATATAATACAGAGAGGTTCTTATACTTTTACCAACAATAGGTAAAAGCATCATATATTATTGTTGATTGCGGATATCGTTCTTGTTGCGGCTCTTCCACATAACCCATAAGGATGTAGCTACACAGATAGAGGAGTACGCACCACTAGCAAAACCGATAATCATACAAAGAGCAAAGTTCTTTGTAGTGTCCCCACCAAATAGATAAAGAGATACACAGGCAAACATAACGGTAGCCAATGTATAAAAACTACGGTGAATACTTTGTGTAATAGACGCATTCGCAAGATCTGCAAATGTATCAGAACGTTTATGTGTATGTGTATTTTCACGAACACGGTCAAAGATAACTACAGATTCATTCATGGAGTAACCTACAACCGTAAGAATAGCCGCCAAGAAGGATGCATCAATTTCTAATTGGAAATAAGAGAATACACCAAGAACCATAATTAAATCATGGAAAATTGCAACGAGCGCAGAAATAGCAACTTTATATTCAAAACGATAAGAAATATACAATGCTAATGCTGCAAATGCTATAACAAGATTTAACAACGCATGTTCTGTAACTTCGGAACCAATAACAGCACCTACAGTTTCAATACGTTTAACTGTATTGTTACCAATAGATTTAGTCAAAGATTCAACTACAGCGGCACTTTCACTAGACTCAAGATTACGTGTACGAATCATAACGTCTTCGCCCGCTGTATCACCAGTAGTATCACCAGAAAGCTGAATTTGAGCATTTTCAAGATTATATTCTTTTAAAACGTCACGAACTTGACTAACCTCTACAGGTTGATCAAATACAACTTCAACAATCGTACCACCAGTATAATCAATACCAAAGTTAAAGCCTTTAGTAAAGATGGAAATCAAACTGATAATAACAAGTGTGGAGGAAATAGCAAACCACCAACGATGATGCTTAATTACGTCTAATGTCATTTGCGTTTACCTCCTTTCAAAGATTTTGGTGCAAATGCGTCAGCACTTGTGCTTGGAGAGATATTCGCACCAAACCAGAATGGATGGTTCGTAAAGTTACAGTCAATAAGTAAGCGCAATAAGAAATGGCTCACTGTAATCGCTGTGAACATACTTACAACAACACCTACGCCTAAGCTGATAGCGAAACCTTTTACAGGGCCAGAGCCTAAGATGGTCAAAATACCAGCAGTAATAATAACGGATACGTTCGCATCTGTAATTGTTGCTAAAGCACGACTAAAACCGGCTTCCATAGCTACACGCATGGACTTACCAGAGAACACCTCTTCTTTAAAACGTTCAAAGATAAGAATGTTCGCATCTACAGCAACACCCATGGATAAGATAATACCCGCGATACCTGGCAATGTCATAGTCGCATTAAAGCCTTTACCCAATACGAGCAATAAGAGCATAACATATACAAGCAATGCAATATTAGCTACAATACCAGAAAAACGATATAAAACAACCAAGAAAATCATGATCATTGCAATACCGGCACTGAAGGCCACAACAGATTTATCCTTGGAGTCTTGACCTAAAGAAGGACCAACTGTACGTACTTCCAATACATTAATTTTAACAGGCAATGCACCAGAACGTAATAAAATAGCCAAATCTTTAGCTTCTTCTAAGCTTTGACTACCAGAAATTGTTGCTTTACCACCTGTAATTGCTTGTTGTACCACAGGATTAGTCAATTCTTTACCATCCAATGTAATGGCAATGCGACGACCAATATTTTTAGATGTTAAATCAGCAAACTTCTTAGCCCCTTCATCACTTAATTCAATAGCAACGAGTGGTTGTTTATTTTGACCTAACTCTTCTTTTGCATCTTTTAAATCATCACCAGTCATAACAGTTTGACCTTGGTCATTTTTAAATTCCAAGACCGCTGTTTTACCGATACGTTTAATCGCTTCGTCAGGATCTTTTACACCTGGCAATTCGATGATAATACGACGAGCACCTTCACGTTGTACTAGTGGTTCAGACAAACCCATTTCATTAATACGACGCTCTAAGATTTGCTTCGCCCGTTCCACTGCATCATTGTCAGCTGTACCAGTCGCAGAGTCCTCTGCTTCTAATACGATGTGCGTACCACCTTGCAGGTCTAGACCTTGTTTCAAAGAGCCTGCTAATGGTTGAATAAAATACGCAAACAATCCAATGATGGCAGCAACGACTACTAAAAACTTGATAATAGCTTTACCGTTCAAAATAGTTGCTCCCTTCTACTACTATACGCAATGTATAACGCCTTGCTCCGTTACAATTTTGCTCATCCGTTGGTCCAGTTCATCCATTGGGATTGGTGTATCCCACAATTGTACTGACCAGCATACGCCCATAAATGTACGTGGTGAAAGTTCCTTGAGAAATCGATCGTAATACCCATTCCCCATCCCCATGCGACCGCCTTGACGGTCAAAGCCAGCACCAGGCACTAAAATCAAATCCAAGTCATGTGGATTAATAACCTCGTATGGCTCAGAGGGAATGCGTATATTTAACACACCCCGAGTGATAGATTCTAGAGACTTAAGACGAACTGCAATCATGGTCGTCTTATCTGTACATACTGGAACATATACGGATTTACCATGTTCTAAAGCATGACGAATAACATCGTCTAAATTGGCCTCCTTAGGCATCGCCAAATAGGCCATAATGCTATTAGCTGATATATACTCAGGACTATTAACAATTTGATCTGTCAAAATCGTAGTCCACGTATTACAATCAGCAACGGATAAAGCAGCGCGCTGGGCCTTGCACGCCCGGCGCACTGCTTCCTTTGTATTCATTATTTTTCTTCCTTGTTTTTCTTGGAAAGAACGTTAGCAATTGCAGAACGAGCAAATGTTAACTCTACTTTTTCAGATACTTGAACCTTTACTTTTTCATCATCAAGTTCAACGATTTCACCATAAATACCGCCAATAGTAACAATTTTTTGGCCTTTTTTCAAGCTACCCAACAAATTAGCACGCTCTTTTTGTTGTTTCTTTTGCGGACGCCATAATAAGAAATAAAAGATTACGACCATCAACAAAATAGGCCAGCTAGTTTGCAACACTTGTAAAATATCTTCCATTTTATCCTCCTAGTATAATAAATATATTTTTCTTTTCTAGTATAGCCACCTAATATAGATTTGACTAGACTTAATTACTATTTTTTAAAGCTATCCCAAAATTGCATTCTAAATTG
>CAKPSA010000085.1 GCA_934183145.1 uncultured Veillonella sp. | reverse complement strand
TGACTAACCGCCGTCCCTTCTTGTAATTGTTGGGTACCTGCGGTGATGACAATGTCACCTTTAGCTAAACCAGATGTAACGATGACGGAGTTCTTACCAAACTCACCGGTCTTAATCGGTACGAGATGAGCTTTTTTGTCTCGGATAATATACACTGCATTATTGCCGTTAGAATCTTTTACAAGAGCTGTTAACGGAATGGAAATATTGGTGCTATCTGTAGTAGATAGATTAGCATTGACCGTCATTCCTAGTTGTACCTCTTTTGGAGGATTTTGTAAGGCAATTTTTACGGTATACGTTCTTGCCACAGGGTCAGGAACTGGTGAAATTTCACGGACCACACCTTGCACGGTTACATCAGGTAGAGCCCAGAATGTAATAGTAGCAGGGCTACCTACATGAACCTTGGTCAATTCTTGCTCAGGAAGGGCAATGACTGCTTCCGGGTCGCGACCAGCTGCTAAGGTACCAACGCTTTGACCAGCTGCTACGACTTGACCTGCTTCAATGTTGAAAGCTGTAATAATACCTGTATCAGGAGCGGTCAAATTAGTATAGCTATTTTGATTGCTACTCAAATTGAGACTAGCCTGTGCTTGTTGTAATTGAGCAGAGGTAGCATTCAATTGGTTTTCTGCTTGGTCTAATTGTAATTTACTAATCGCTTGTTGCGCGTAGAGCTCTCGATATCGTTTAGCATTGGTTTCTGCTAATTCATAGGCCGATTGAGCAGCTTTCACAGCACCCTCAGCATTTTGCACTTGAGCTGATGTATCGGAACCATTGATTTGAGCGATAACTTGGCCTGCTTGCACCACATCACCAACATTTACGAATTTATTGATGACGCGCCCTCCAATTTGAAAGGCTAAGTTTGTTTCCGTTTTATTATGGATGGTACCTGCATAGCCAGCGCCTGTAGTACCAGATTCTTCACCGATGGTGATAGTACGCACCTTGAGGCTCGTATCCTCAGGTTGCTTTTCAGATCCACAACCACTTATGATGGCAGTCCCAATTAAGAGGGCTCCTATGGTTGCTATGACTCGTTGATTCATAGAATCTCTCCTTTATACCACACATAAGTCCTATGACACACAACTACATATAGGTAGCATTCATAGGACTCCATATTATGAGAGTAGATCTAATGTTGCTATTAGATTTATTGTAGCTAATAGCTCTATTAGGTCTAATTATATATTTTATACAATTTAATAATACTATATTTAGCTGTAAACGGCTAGGGGTATATATAAAAAGTGAGTCCTCCATATGAGAACTCACTCTTTATAAATTTACAATGCTCATAAGTCTATGAGCTAGTAGGCATTATTCTTTTTCTTCTGTTTCTTGTACTACAATAGGTTCTTCATAGGTGACAAGAATTTTATCGATACGAGTATTATCCATATCTACCACTTCAAAGGTATAGCCATTCCATTTAGCTTTGTCTAATTCTTTTGGAATGCGACCAAAGAGAACATTTAATAGACCGCCCATTGTTTTGTACAAGTCTTTTTCTTCGCCTGGTAATTCTTCATCGATGTGGAAGAATTCTTTGAATTCGTCTACGTCAAGAAGGCCATCTACAAGCCAAGAACCATCTTCACGTTCGATGATTTTATTTTCTTCTTCCTTGATTTCTTCTTCACCGGAAGGCATGAGACCTACGATTTCTTCCATGATGTCATGTAAGGTTACAAGACCACTGAAACCGCCGTACTCGTCGAGAACGATAGTTTCGTGAACGCCTTCTGTACGGAGTACATTCAACAATTTCATGAGTGTAATGGATTCTGGAATGAGTAATGGTTCTTTCAAACAAGATTCAATAATATCATGAATAGAGCGTTCGCTAGGACGTTGCATGATTTGTACTAATACGTCGGATACGGTAATGAGACCTTTTAGTTCGTCCAAGGAATCGGTACCTACAGGAATGCGATAATGGTTGGCATTTTTGAGGACTTCCATAATTTCGTCCTCTGTGCCGTTAAGGTCAATCCATTTGAGCTGCGTACGAGGTGTCATGATGTCACCAGCGTTCATATCTGCCAAGTGGAAGATATTTTCTACGAGTATAGGTTCTTCTTCTTCGTAAGCACCCATAGCAACGCCTTCGGTGAGCATTTTGTTAATTTCAGACTCTGTAACAGGCGCCTCTTCTTTCACAGTAACGCCTAGTAATTTTAAAAGAAATTCTGTGGAAACACCGAGGAAGCTAACGATAGGTTTTAATGCTACAGATAACCAGTAAATCGGTTTAGATACTACAACGGCAATGCTTTCAGGACTATTTAAAGCTAAGCGTTTTGGTACAAGCTCGCCGATAACGAGGGATAAATAGGTGATGATAGCAACGATGAGGAAGGAACTAATAGATGCAGCATATGGTTCGATGCTTGGAATGCTTGCCACTAAGATATCCTCTAAAGGACCAGAGAAGGTAGCACCAGAATATAAACCTGTTAAGATACCAACGAGGGTAATACCAATTTGAATAGTAGAGAACATTTCGTTTGGATTCTCAGCTAATTCAAAGGCTTTTTTAGCGCGCTCATTGCCTGCTTCGGCCATTTCCTCTAATTTTCGTTTCTTCGCATTGACGATAGCCAATTCCGTCATAGAGAACAAGCCATTCGCAATGATTAATACGATGATAATTATAAAATCTAAGGTCAGATCACTGTCCATGTAAATAGATACTCCTTTTTATATTCTGCACATGAGAAAATAGAAATGTTACTCTTTAGTATACCATATTAGCATCAATAAATGTTTGACATAATAAAAGCACCCAAACGGGTGCTTTTGGTATATACTATAGGTGTTACCGCCCCAAACTGGTAACAGGAAGGGGGTGTATTAAAATGTTAGAAATACTTATTTCTTTCACAATATCTATTGTAGCAGGTATAACGTGCCATTATATCTGCAAGTGGCTAGATAGATATTAGGCCGGTAACTAGCACAAAAAGAGGAGGGGTGCCACCCTCCTCTTTTGTTTTGCGTGCATTAAAATGTTTGCAAAATACTTATTCCTTCATCTAATATTATATTACACAATTTAGCATTATTTGTAAATAATATTAGATGTATATACAATAGTTGATATAACTAGATATTACTTAATATATTACGATTGATATAAGGTAGAACATAAGCGTAGTGGGAATGACATATGACAAGTGAACAGGAATGGGAACAGGTTTTACAAATAAAGACAGCAGGCCGTGATGATAGTCGGTCTGATACGGAGCATCATCCGTACGAGCCAACGGATTATTGTGTGCTAGAGCGTTTGGCAAATAGCGGTCATATTCGCAAGAAAAATACCCTCATCGATTATGGAAGTGGCAAGGGTCGCGTTAGCATTTTTATGGCGTACCAAACGGGTTGTCACTCCATTGGTATCGAATACGATGAACGATTATACGAAAAGGCTCTGATTAATAGTGAAAGCCCAGCTGCTCGCAACCGTGTGAGCTTTGTGCATGGTGATGCGGCGCTTTATGAATTGCCCGACCAAGCAGATCGTTGCTTTTTCTTTAATCCCTTTGCGCTCCATACGATTAAGCGGGTCTTAGGAAATATCTTTGATTCCCTATATCATCATCCGCGAGAGATTAAGCTGTTTTTCTACTACGTCAACGAAGAGGTAGAAAACTTCTTGAATAACCATGTGCGATTGGAACATGAAGAATCCATTGATTGTAGTGATCTCTTTGAAGAACGTGATGTAAAAGAACGAATTTTAGTGTATTCAGTCAATTTATTTTAGGGGACTTTCACCTAGATTATTAAGGAAAAAGCAGATAAATTCTGCTATAATAATATATTAAGGATTATAAAATCAAATTATTTTTTGTGGTTCTATACATTGATTCGTATGCACTAAGTTAGTGGATAGGGCTGAGTGTATTGAATAATGGAGGTACCCGTGGAAATCATCGACACAGCATTGATTGAACATATTCGCAAGGCCTTAATTAAACGTTATGATCGAGATCAACAAATTCAACAAATGATTGAAGAAATCGGTGCCGAAGAAGGGCTCAATGAAACTGAATTGGCTATCGTTTATCAAGCATATTTAGAGGTTAAGGAACGCATATACTATACATCCTCTCTCGTGGATTTGTGGAATCAAATTGAAGAGGTTCAAAAACGGATGTCTATGTTGCATACCTATGATTCTCTTGAAGAGGATTTGTTCGGCAATGTGTTAGGTGACGATCAAGAAGATATCATCATTGCTGATAAATCGTATCTTGGCAAGGGTGTTAGCCATACTAACGATGTGTACGCTATGGAACAAGTCCAATTGTCCGATGTTCCTGTGCAGCACGATTCTACAGTGGGCATGAATCATATTAAATTGAACGAATTACATTCTATGGGCGGTCTTTTTACAGGTTCTGGTGAAAGCTCCAAACATGAGATGTCTGATCTTGATGAAGCACTTGTAGAGCATATGGATGTAAATCCACTAGATGGCGTTGAAAGTTTAGAAGTCCATCACTTGGATGAAGAAAATCCATTTGATGCAGAAAATTCTGTGTTGCTTTCAGAAACAAAAGATACAGAAACATCCCGTAATAATAAGGCTGCATTTGCTAAAAAAGATAGCTCTATATCTAAGCATGAAGATACATCTAATATACGTAAATCTGCAGATG
Source organism: uncultured Veillonella sp. (assembly GCA_934183145.1). Taxonomy (GTDB): domain Bacteria; phylum Bacillota; class Negativicutes; order Veillonellales; family Veillonellaceae; genus Veillonella. The sequence continues at coordinate 390 of CAKPSA010000085.1, read as the reverse complement.
ATAAATTTGAAGAAATCGATGAGGACGAAGAGAATATGTCCTCTATCGACCCGTATACAGCGGTAAATGCTTTGTTATTCGGTAAGTCTGGTCTAGATTCAGATAAAGCCAATAAGAAGATGGAAAAGCTTCTTAAAAAGCAATTGAAACGCGTAGATGATGAATGGGCGCGTATCAATGGGACTGACGAAAAGTCTAAAAAATCCAAAGACGAAAAGAAATCTAAAGAAGGCAAGAAATCTAAGGACCATAAGAAGTCCAAAGAGGAGAAAAAGGACAAAAAACATAAAAAGTCCAAGGACGAAAAAAAAGATAAAAAAGACAAGAAAAAGGATAAGAAAAAAGATAAATCCGAAAAAAAGCAGAAACGATAGTTTCCGTATGGAATAG
>CAKPSA010000084.1 GCA_934183145.1 uncultured Veillonella sp. | reverse complement strand
TTCCTGAGGAGGGATTATCTTGCGCGAGATTCAAGTATCTGAAATCACAAAAACAGTCCGTCAAATGTGTATGGACGCAGCTTACCACTTGCCAAAAGACATCTATGAAGGCTTGAAAAAAGGCCGTGAAACAGAAGAGTCTCCAGTTGGTTGCATCGTTCTCGATCAAATCATCAAAAATGCAGAAATTGCTGATGCTGAAGATCGTCCATACTGCCAAGATACTGGTATGACATTGGTATTCGTAGAAGTAGGTCAAGACGTTCATTTCGTTGGTGGCGACCTTAAAGAAGCTATCAATGAAGGTGTTGCTCAAGGTTATGTAGAAGGTTACCTTCGTAAATCCGTTGTAGCAGAACCATTGTTCAACCGCAAAAATACTCAAAACAACACTCCAGCTATTATCTACATCGATATCGTTCCTGGCGATAAAGTAGAAATCAACGTAGAACTTAAAGGTTTCGGTTCTGAAAACAAATCTGACGTAGCTATGTTGGTACCTGCAGATGGCGTTGAAGGCGTTAAAAATGCAGTTCTTGAAATCGTAAAACATGCTGGTCCTAACCCATGCCCTCCAATCGTACTTGGCGTAGGTATCGGTGGTACTATGGACCAAGCAGCTGTTATGTCCAAAAAAGCTTTACTTCGCGATATTAGCGTACCTCACAAAGATCCAGAATACGCAAAATTGGAAGAAGAAATTTTGGAAATGGTTAACAAAACTGGTATCGGTCCACAATTGGGCGGCACAACAACTTGTATCGGTGTAAACATCGAATGGGGTGCTACTCACATCGCCGGCCTTCCTGTTGCTGTTACTATTATGTGTCATGCTGCTCGTCATAAACACGTAGTACTTTAATCGGTAGGAGGTAATTACAATGGCTGAAACAATTCGCATTAATACTGAAGAATATAATGAAGAGTTTTCCCGTAAATTAAAAGTTGGTGATAGCGTTCTTATCACTGGCAAAATTTACTCCGCTCGTGATGCTGCTCATAAAGTTATGACTGAAGCTTTAGCACGCGGTGAAAAATTACCAATCGATTGGACTAACAAATTCGTTTACTACCTTGGCCCAACACCTGCAAAACCTGGTGACCCAATTGGTTCCGCTGGTCCTACAACTTCTGGTCGTATGGATGCTTACACACCAACAATGCTTGATCAAGGTATCAAAGGCATGATCGGTAAAGGTTCCCGTAAACCAGCAGTAGTTGAATCCATGAAGAAAAATGGTTGCACATACTTCGCAGCAGTTGGTGGCGCTGCAGCATTGATTGCAAAATCCATCAAAAAATACGAAGTACTTGCTTATGGTGAACTTGGTCCAGAAGCTTTGGCTGAATTAACAGTTGAAGATTTCCCTTGCATCGTAGTTGGCGATACTGAAGGTAACAACTTCTACGAACAAGGCCAAAAACCTTACAGAAAAATCTAATATCACCGTTGAGTGATTAAAAGAGGCTTGCTTAGGCAAGTCTCTTTTTTATATGCACAATTTTTAATTTATAGTTGATTATCATGGAATGTTCACCACGGAGGTGTAGAGTAAAGTCTACCGATTCTGTCTATTTTGTGTTAATATACATATAGATTTATACATTCAAAGTGAGTGAGGCGATATCATGACTTCTGTAGAAACTATTCGTCAGTCAGTGCGCACAGCGATGGCTGAATTACTAGATTTGGCAAAGGTTCGAGAAGGTCAATTATTCGTTGTGGGATGTTCCACTAGCGAAGTTATGGGTAAGAAAATAGGCACTGACTCCCACATTGATGTGGCTCAGGTTGTGTTTGATGAAATATATACGGCGGTTAAAGCCAAAGGTCTTAATTTGGCTGTTCAATGCTGTGAACATATTAACCGTGCTCTTGTCATGGAACGTAGTGCGGTAACCTGGGAGGAAGAGGTTAATGTAGTGCCTCAACGTCATGCGGGTGGAGCTATGGCTGTGACCGCTTATGAACGTTTTGAAGATCCCGTGATGGTTGAATTTATTAAAGCTGATGCAGGTATCGATATTGGGGATACTTTTATAGGCATGCATATGAAACATGTTACTGTCCCAGTGCGCCTTAGCATTAAAGAAATTGGTGGTGCCCATGTGACAGCTTGTCGTGTTCGTCCTAAGAGCATCGGCGGTGAACGTGCTGCATATAATGAAGCGTTGATGTAGGGGGATAATATGTCAAACGTAATACCGTATTTTGTATTAGCCGTGGTAGCGCTTGGATTTTTTGCTATTTGTTACGCTGTTTTTAATCGTAATGATGGTGAAAGCCAACCGAAACATGAGCATAGTGATAGAGCTGTTACTAAGGCTGGTAGTAAACAGTATAAAGAAAAGTCAGTTAATGAAGCGAAGGTAGGGGATGTAACGGTTACACATGAAGGTGGAACTAATGTATATACCGCTTCCATTATGGAGGATTATAAGGAAAATAGTGATTCTGAAACTATGGTAGCCCATGAGGATACATCTTATAATCGTCGAGATGGCAATCAATTACATGTGGAGAATTCAAATACCGGATATTCATTAGCCTTAGGTCATGCAGAGTCAGAACCAAGTCAATTAGGTGTAGACGAACAGAAAACTGTTCAAAATACATTTGTTTCAGACGAATCTACTCAAGAGAAATCTGTTTTGCAAGAGAAGACAAATTCTGCTCCAACAAAGCAGGGGATTGATGAAACTATTGTAATGCCTGTAGTTTCAGAAGATAGACTATCTAATGGTGAACCTATTGTTACTCCTTTGATGGATAAGACTATTGTTCTTGATGCCGTTACAGATGAACTGCGCAATCGAGCTAATTCTGTAGAGGATACGATTGCTATGGGTGAATCCGTAGCAGCCTTTGAAGCTGATGAAGCAGAAAATATTGAGGCTACACAAATGATTGGTGGTGCCGATGCGGTACAAACATCAGAAGGACCATCTGTATTGGATGAAACGCGCTTATTCGATGCTTCTGAAATAGAAGCACAATTGGCGGCAGCTAGTATGGTTGAAGAAGAGGTACCTACAGGGCAATGGGCTAAAGCGGCACATGAAGATAAATGTGTTGAGTTGGCGATTGCACCATTTGTTCATGCTTTTGGTGTATTACATGGCGATACACAACATTATGTAGAATCCATTACAAGAGATGCATTGGCCGCTCTTAATATTACAAAGTTAGCTGAAGTTAACGCGCTTTTAGATAATATTGTTATTCAAGAAGCACTGATGAGTATGCAAAAGGCTTATGCCGCTACGAATACAGAGTGGATGAAATCCGCTGCTTTAGGTGCATTCCTAGATGTAGTACAATCGCCTAAGTCTAGTACGCCGTACCTTGTAGCCTTTGATGCATTACGCGTATTGCCACATTTAACGCTAGGTCATTTCCAAGTCATGGCATTGACCCTATTATTACAATATTCTAGAAATTCTAATAACTATGGATTGATTCACTTCCAACATTATGTAGAAAAATATATTGAGCCATTCATTTCTGATTTGCCTCAAAACAATTCTTTCTACCGTCAGCTAGACTACTTACGCTGTACACAAGAGGAACGCGAACCAATTACATTAGCTCAAGTATTATCTAATTCTTATCCATTTGTGTTCAACTATCGTGGTTTCTCCAAGGAGGAACTATTCCGTGCTACCGATGGTCATGGCGTTGATCCACGCTATGTGGTACGTAGCTTGAATTCCAATCTTTATAAATTGGCGTTAGTTGACGAATCCTTAGCACCACGTTTCTTTAGACAAACTCGCATTTCTGATTCCATGGTTCAACGTGATCTCATTGCACTTATGAAGAGCAAACCTACTGCCTTTAGAGGTCAAGAGGCACGCGATATTATGGATGATATCTCTCCCGTTCTGTTAGATTTGGCGGATGTATTTGATCATACACCAATGTCTAAAATTAGCTTAACATTGCTTGGTCTTTACTTAGGGCGTGCGCATGTGAAAGCAACTATTGGTGAAGAATTCGATTTATCTCATTGGTTCTAATGACCAAAGAAAACAATTAAACTATAAAAGGTCTCCCTAGATGATCTAGGGAGACCTTTTTCCTTATATGTTAGAAAGAATAATTATATTATCTATTAGAAATGATGATTTGATTATATGTTAGAAACTATTGAAACCGAATTCTTCGATACCATCAATATCTTTTAATGTTACCGTGCGACCTGTAATGTCGATGATACCTTCATCTCGTAGGCGACCAAGTTCACGACTAAGTGCTGTACGTGATACGTTGAGCACCTCTGCCATTTGCTCGCGGTTATGCGGCAATTGAATTGTTGTAGATTGTTGGCGCTTATAAATATCTGTTAAGTACGCGAAAATCTTTTCTCGCATGCCTTTCAATGTAAGGTAATGAACCTTTCTTGTTAAGAGAATAGCCTTTTCAGACAAGTCTTCTAATAAATTAGATAAGATTTTAGTTTGGCATTGTTGACAATCCGGCAATGTGTCGATAAATGTTTCGAGTGGGATAAACATAATCTTAGTTACCTTTGTAGCTTTAATAGTAGCAGGCCATAAAGGTTGTTTACTAAATAGTAATGCTTCACCAAAAATATCGGATTGTTCTAGGTTAGCCATGATGACCCGTTGGCCCATTACATTTTCCCGTGTAAGCAATGCACTACCTTCGAGGATAACACCGATGCCTTCCATAGGATCCCCAGAGAGGGCGATGAAGTCATTTTTTTTATAGCTATGGACAATGACCTTTGCGTTATGTAAATAGCCTCTTAGTTCTGGCTCGCCTAATTTGTTGAATAGAGGACAATTGATGAGAGTAGGTAGATATTGGTTGATAATATCATTTGAGAGTATTTGTTTCATATGTACCTCCAGTGTGACGAAGTCTATAGTAATTTTAAATGATTATTGTATAATAATAGAATAGGGTCAAAGGACCCACCTGTTCCACAAGGGGAGTCAGGAAAAATTTGAAAAAGTTTTTATTTGTTGCTCAAGCTACAGAAATTGTATCACCTTTACGTTATACTTTCAAATGTAATCAATCAGACACTTGATAATTCATCAGTGTAATGTATAGGTTTGATATTATCTAGCTTGAATGCGAGGAAGTCTCGCAAAGGAGGATTTTTAAATGAGCATGTTCTGTTATCAATGCGAACAATCTGCAGCTCCAGGCGGCTGTACTGTACAAGGTGTATGTGG
>CAKPSA010000083.1 GCA_934183145.1 uncultured Veillonella sp. | reverse complement strand
ATTGTAATGCTTGTAGTTATGGTAGAAACAACAGGTGATAGTATTGCGGTTGGTGAAATCGTAGACAAACCTATCGGCCAAAAAGAATTGGCTGCAGTACTTCGCGCTGATGGTTTATCCACTTTAATCGGTGGTATCCTTAATAGCTTCCCTTACACTGCATTCGCTCAAAACGTTGGTCTTATCGCTGTAACACGCGTAAAAAGTCGCTTCGTTGTAGCCGCATCTGGTGTAATCTTGATTTTATTAGGTTTATTCCCTAAGTTAGCAGCTATTGTAGCTTGTATCCCAAATGCTGTATTAGGCGGTGCAGGTATCGCAATGTTTGGTATGATTATTGCCAGCGGTATTCGCTCCCTTGGTAAAGTTAGCTTCGATGGTAACTATAACTTAATGCTCGTAGCAATTAGTATTGGGGTATCCATGATTCCTTTGGCAGCACCTCAATTCTATGCACACTTCCCAGCTTGGGCACAAATTCTTTTGAAATCCGGTATCACAGCTGGTAGTATCGTAGCCGTTCTTTTGAATGTAGTATTCAATGGCTTCGGTTACAAAACAGTTAATGAACCTAACCGTGCAACACGTAAATATCGTCACTTCACACGATTCAAAGGTTATCCTAAACATTTCTATCAATAAGATATAGTTAAATTAGTTAATTCTCATACGATTGCATGTATTGTCTCTCACGGTAGAAACCTTGTTTATATAGGTAAAAATCTATATACATGTTTTCGCTCTTTCAAAAGGCCGCACTCTAGTTTTAGCGTGCGGCCTTTTTTGTATGGAATCGTGTACTACTTTGGTATATAATTAAATAATATTATTGCAAAGGAGACGCATTATGAAAGACGAGCGATTTATAGTTACGTATCGAATAGAAGCAAGTTCATATGAAGAGGCAAAGGCCATTGCCTGGGCTGTTCAGGTAGAACAAACCATAGAGTTTCCTTATGAGTTTGTTACGGATCCGTATATTAAAGGCACTGTCACTGGTAGATTAGAGTCACTTGAACCTATGGGGCCTGATTCCACATATGCCAATGTAGGGGTTATGCCTAATGTTACGATTAATCCGTCTCATTTCTATTTGGCTCGTATTTCATACCTTGTAGATACAACAGCGCTAGAAGCAACGCAATTCTTAAACGTAGTCTTTGGTAACTCATCGTTGCAACCACATATTTGGGTAGTTGATATTGAACTCTGTCCAACTTTATATGATGTATTTAAAGGCCCTCGATTTGGCTTGCAAGGGCTTCGTCAATTGGTTGAAACGCCAACGCGCCCTATGATTCAGGCTGTAGTAAAACCTATGGGAACACCGAATGAAGAGCTCGCTCGTATGTGCGGTGCTTATACACGTGGTGGGGCAGATGTTATTAAAGATGACCACGGTATTTCTAATCAGTCATTTTCTCAATTTAAAGATCGTGTACAACGATGTGCTGCCATGGTACGTGACATGAATGAAGCCCATGGTACACATACATTATATGCAGCTAATGTGTCTGGTGATGGTACAGACGTAATAGAGCGAGCTTATTTTGCAAAAGAAGCAGGTGCCACAGCTCTTATGGTGGCTTCTGGGCTTGTTGGATTTGGATGGCTTCATAAATTAGCAAATGATGAAAAGTTAGGCTTACCAATCATTCATCATCCTGCTTACTCTGGTGGCTTTGTAAGCCCTGGTGTATCTGGTATTGCCGATTATTTACAATTGGGACTGTTACCACGTATCTTTGGTGCAGATATGCCTATCTTTGTATCCTATGGCGGCCGTTTTACTTTCACAGTAGAGCAATGTAAGAGAATTTCCTCTTATATTAAACATCCTTTGGGCTTGATGAAAGCAGCCTGTCCAGCACCGGGTGGTGGTGTAACAGATGCTCGGCTTAATGAACTGGTAGAGTTGTATGGGAATGATACGATGTTCCTCGTTGGTGGTGACATGTTCCGCCGTGGATCAGATATTGAAGCTAATATGGCATACTTTGTAGAACGCTTGAGTGAATTATCTGAAACCAATTAATGATTGTGTTAGTGAAAGTGATAATAGATTGACTTTCACAGACATATGTAAAAAATTATGATTTAGTATATGGAGTGTTTTGATGAGTGAATCCTCACCGTTGGAGGTCCATGTCCTTGCTAGTGGTAGTAAAGGCAATTGTACAGTAATAAAAAAAGGGAACTCCGTCATATTGCACGATGTAGGTATTAGTTGCCGGCGCATCGTCAATGGTTTGAAAGAATTGCATATCGATATGGCACAGGTAGAGGGCATATTTATCAGTCATGAACATAGTGATCATATTGCGGGGCTACAACAACTCTTGAAACGTTTTGATATCCCTGTATATACGAAACAAGGGACGTGGCGTGAAATTCAAGATAAGTTAATTGTGCCTAAGAACCAATTAATCGAATTAACTAAGGGTAGCCTCTCTCTTGGTAATCTTGTGGTCGAGTCATTTGGCGTTAGTCATGATGCGGCTGATCCAATAGGTATTAATGTATTTGCTGGAAAAGATAAGGCTACTGTCGTTACCGATACGGGTGTAATTTCTGATAGTATCTTACATCGTATGGATGATACAACTCTGTTAGTACTAGAAGCCAATTATGATCCTCATATGTTACGGTTTGGTCCTTATCAACCATTTTTAAAGCAACGTGTTGCCGGCGATGAAGGCCATTTAAGCAATGAAATGGCTGCCCGAGCTTTGCTCATGATGAAACGACCTGATTTCATGCAAGTTATTCTGGCCCATCGTTCTGAAAACAACAATAATGCCGTCCTTGTTACCCAAACGATTGGGAAAATGCTCGTAGATGGTGGCGTCCGCATTGGGCCGGAAATGAAGTTGCAACATGGACAACCTAATGAAATTGTGTCTATGCAATCCGTAAAGAGGTAGAATATGAGATTTTATGTAGTTTGTATCGGCAAGTTAAAAGACGCTTACTTGCGCGATGGGGTAGCAGAGTTTGTGAAACGGATGCGACCTTATGGTGGGATTACGATTACTGAGTTAAATGAAAGTAAAATTGGGGATAAGCCGAGTGATGCAGATCGAAAACAAGTCGTTGCAGAAGAAGGGGAACGTTTATTAAAAGCTGTTCCAAAGAATGCTTATACAGTGTTGCTAGATGTGTACGGTAAAACGATGTCCTCTGAAGACTTGGCCAAAACAATAGCTAAACTAGAAGTCGATGGTATCAGTGATATGGCGTTCATCGTTGGCGGTGCTTTTGGTGTAAGCGATGAGTTGCGCAAGTCCGTGAATTATAAATTATCCTTTAGCCCTATGACATTTACCCATCAAATGGTACGTTTATTACTAGTAGAGCAAATTTATAGAGCTTCTAAAATTAATCGTAATGAACCATATCATTGGTGATGTAGTTAATTTCAATCAATCGTATCGATTGAATAAATAATATATATTATGATGAGTGTAGATTGATTTCGTATCAGTATAAGAAATACTATTAGTAATAGACTTATAAATTATTTATATAATGTTCTTATAAAAAAGGAGTTTTATTATATTATGTCGAATAGTATAATAAAGCAAGATGTATTTGTAAGGAGGAATTCACTATGAAAATCCAAGAAGTAATGAATAAATACCCTGTTACTGTTGGCAAAGATGCGCCAATTTCTGATGTAGCTGATTTGTTGGTAAAATATAATTTAACAGCTGTTTCCGTAGTGGATGACAACAATAAATTATTAGGTATTATTTCTGAAGGCGATTTGCTTTACAAAAAAGTGCGTCCTCATGTACCTCACTATGTAAATGTATTAGGTGCTAGTATCTATTACAATGGCATTGGCGAATATAATGCTCAATTTAAAAAATTGTTAGCATCTCATGTTCATGAGTTGATGACTGAAGAAGTAATTACAACTACACCGGATAAAGATGTAGAAGAAATTGTATCTGTTATGCTTGATCAACATTTAAAGAATGTTCCTGTAGTAGACAAGGATTACCATTTGATTGGTATCTTATCTCGCCGTGACATCATCAAATTGATCGCTAAAGATAACTAATTCGCATAATTATGTAATACATATAAAGACCACCCGTTTTGGGGTGGTCTTTTAGTGTAAATTGAGAAGAATTGCATTGACCTTGCATTTATGTTATTATTAGGAGTGCATAATATACTACAGAAATTTGGGCGTATTGCCCTTCGAGGAGGACATATTTTAAATGAAAGCAACTGTAAATCCTGTTGATCAACACGTAGTAACGTTAACTATTGAAGTACCTGCAGCAGAAGTAGATAAAGGCATTAAACAAGCTGTAAAACGCATTGCAGGTCAAGTAAACATTCCTGGCTTCCGTAAAGGCCATGCGCCTCGCCGTATTTTAGAAATGAACTTCGGCAAAGACGCTATCTTGGAAGAAGCATTCGAAGTATTGGCTAGCCAAAACTACAGTGCTGCACTTCGTGAAAACGATATCGTTCCAGTATCTGAACCAGAAATCGAACGCGAACAATTCGAAGAAGGTAAAGACTTGATTTTTAAAGCTACTGTAACTAAACGCCCTGAAGTTAAACTTGGCGATTACAAAGGCTTAGAAGCAGAAAAACAAGACGCTACAGTAACTGATGAACAAATCGAAGAACAATTGAACAACATTCGTGAACAACAAGCGAAAATGGTTGTTGCTGAAGAAGGCGCTACAATTCAAAAAGACGACTTCGCAGTAATCGACTTCGCTGGTTCCGTTGACGGTAAACCATTCGATGGTGGCGAAGGTAAATCCTACCCATTACAAATCGGTTCTGGTAGCTTCATTCCTGGCTTTGAAGATCAATTGATCGGCGCTAAAGCTGGTGATGATGTAACTGTAAAAGTAACATTCCCTGAAGACTACTTCGTAGCAGAACTTGCTGGTAAAGAAGCAGAATTCAAAACTCATATCCATGACATCAAACGTAAAGAGTTGCCTGAATTGAACGATGAGTTCGCAAAAGAAGCAAGCTCTTACGAAACTATTGAAGAATTGAAAAAAGATCTTCGCGCAAAAATGGAAGAAGAAGCTTCCCGTCGCGCAATCGATACTTACAATGCTGACTTGATTCAAACAGCTGTTAAAAATGCAACTGTAGAAATTCCAGAAGTAATGATCGAAGATCGCGTAGAACAAATGATTCAAGAATTAGCTATGAACATGGAAGGCCGTGGCTTGAAACTTGATGACTACTTGAAATTCTCCAACAAAACTATCGAAGATTTACG
>CAKPSA010000082.1 GCA_934183145.1 uncultured Veillonella sp. | reverse complement strand
TAAAAAAGACAAGAAAAAGGATAAGAAAAAAGATAAATCCGAAAAAAAGCAGAAACGATAGTTTCCGTATGGAATAGTAAGGCCCATAAAAAGGCTCAGGAGAGTACTAGTGCTAATAAATCAGCCAGTACTGAGACTATCGACCGCGGGTGCGGTAAATGCAAACGATGTAAGGGACCTAAGTGTAAGAAATATCCAACATAATTACAGTTAGGTAGTATAGAGTAGTTACGTTATATGAAAAACAGTTAGGGGTTAATGATGAACCGATGGCAACGATTATTTGAAGGCATAAAGACAGAGATTAAGGTATTTATCTTTTTCTCTGCTTTGTTGACTGCATTTAGAATCGTGTTTCTTGCAGTATTTCAATCACAACTAGCATCTGTGACGATGGAAAATATCCTTACGTCCTTATGGCTAGGCTTTAGATTGAGCCTCAAGACCGTCGGTTCTTTGTGTTTATTGGGATTTTTAGGAGGCACATTGGTGCATACCTTTGTACCAAAATGGCCATCCTTGCGCATTAAACAGGTTATCTATTCTATTGCAACGATACTGTTAACCTTCTTATTCTTGGGGCGCATTCCGTTCTATAAGATTTTTAATTCCTCTTATAATGCGATGCTTATTAATGGTAAAAACGATGATATCGGCGCCATTATTAATACAGCCATCAATGAATATAATGCGTTGATGTACATCGTAGGCGCTGTTGTGTTGAGTGCAGCCCTTTGCTGGTTCCTCGTTCGTTTCTTGGCGTGGGGTACAAAGAAATATAGCGATTATGCTAATACTCAACTAGTTTGTAGCACGTGGTATCCTAAGACAAAGAAAACGCAATGGATCACAGGTATTGGATTGACTGTGGTTATTGGCGTACTAGGACTATTCTTTAGATTTGGTGGTGCTTTTAACTATACGAATTCCATCAACTGGGAAAGTGCGGCGCGCCTCAGTTCTAATCTATTAAACGAAACCATTCTTGATGATGTGCAGGCTCTTTATCGTGTTAAAAGTATCGCAAAGCGTGCGGCTGATCTAGAGGTTATCAACTTAACACCTCAAGAATTGAGTGAAAAAATTAGTGCCATCGGCGGTAAGTTTAACGGTAAGGATTTTGATGGTTCTTTCACAAGAACGATTACAACCCAACGTTTAGCAGAGCAACCACAATCTATTAACATCGTTCTCGGTGAATCCTATGGTTTGTGGCCATTCCTTGCTGAATACAACGAACCTGGTGCTTACCTCGTTGAACAAGGCCGTAAATATGCTGCTAGCCCTCAAGCGATGAGTACACAGCTAGCCCTTGCCCAAGGCACAGGTACGATGCCTGCTATCAACGGTTTATTGACTGGCATGCCTGATACAGGTTTATATCCTAACTACGAAGGTGAAAGTTTCAAACAACCGTATGGCTTAGGCATTGGTTCTGTTATGAAAAAACTAGGCTATAAAACAGTATTCTGGTACGGCGGCTTTAGTACATGGCAAAATGTTAAGAACTTCGCCTTGTCTCAAGGCTTTGATGAATTCCATGATGCGTCTGAAATGCCAAGTGATGAAAGCAATGCGTGGGGCGTGGCCGATAAGGATATGTTTAAAGCCATCTCTGCGTATATGAATCAACATAGAGGAGAAAAAATCCTCAACGTAATCATGACCACATCGAATCATCCTCCATATAGCGTCAATGTCGCTAAAGAAGGCTATGATGTGAACAAGGTAAAAGGCCATTTGCCTGATACAATTGCTGAAACAGATAAGCAATTGAACGAAATGGGTCATATTTGGTATGCAGACCATGTAATGGGCGAGTTTATCGCTAGTGAAGAAAAAGCAGATCCATCGGCGCTCTTCGTTATCACTGGGGACCATAGCGAACGCTTTACCTTTGCTCGCGAAGTAAGTCCTAATGTGGCATCTACCATTCCGATTATCTTCTATGGACGAGGCATTCATAAAGATTGGCTCGCTCCTAATGCGTTTGGCATGAGCATTCAAATTATTCCAACCTTGGCAGAACTTGTTGGTCGTCCTGGTCAAACCTATGAAGCTATGGTACCAAGCTTGTTTACGCAAGAGGAATTTGTCTTTAACCATAGACTCTATCTAGATAACAGTGGAAAACTTATGGAACAAGGCACACATATGCCTCAAGCCTATGGTGATGTGATTAAGAACATGCGCGAACTCGCAGCATGGCGTATCAAACATGGGGATAGTATTCAATAAGGGGAATAGGGAATGGAGTTAATTTCGGTCATTGTACCTGTATATAATGTGGAATCTTATGTAGCAAAGTGTATAGAATCTATTCAAAACCAAAGCTATCAACATTTGGAAATTATTTTGGTTGATGATGGTTCAACCGATGATAGTGGGGATATTTGTGATCAATATGCTGCTTATGATGATCGAATTAAGGTCATACATCAGGAAAATGGGGGCCTTAGTGCAGCTCGTAATACAGGCATAGAGGCAGCAAATGGTGATTATATCGGCTTTGTAGATTCTGATGATTACATTGGACTCACTGTATACGAGGATATGTTGCATCTATTAAAAGAAAATAATCTGGATATCATTGAATTTACTGCTTTCAGAGATAAAAATGGTACTATTATTGAAGGTTGTAATGATGGTAAATTAGAAATATTTGATAAAGATGATGCCTTACGATTAGCTATGCATGATTGTTTTGTAGCTGCTTGGAGCAAATTATATAAACGCAGTGCTATCGGTGATGTACGTTTTCCAGTAGGTCGTAAATTTGAGGACACCGCAACATCTTATTTATACGTGGCAAATTCGAATCGAGTAGGTCATATCAATCGATGTTATTATTACTATCGATTGAATCCAAATTCTATAACACAAACATCATTTGATCCAAAGTCACGTTGGGATTTTGTGATTGGCTATGAGGAACGTTTGCAATATGCTATACATCATCATTTACCATATGTGGATGATTGTAATAGTTTATTGATGAAAGCTGTGTTGTCCTGTTTAACAGCCTATTATGCAAATCCTACAGGTAATCAAGTGTATTACGATAAATGTAAACACTTGATTGAAACCTATCGTAGTGATATATCGTATAAGCAATTAAATTCTAAGTATAAACTATTTTTATGGTCCTTTGGACGTGCTGATTGGATACATAAAATAGGAGCTCGTTTATCGTACTTAGCTAAACAAGTACGGTCATAAGTGAAAGGTGAATCTATGGCAACTGTATCTGTAATAATCTTAGCGAGAAATGAAGAACATAATATTCATGACTGCATTGAATCAGTGCAGTTTGCCGATGAAGTACTAGTAATTGATGATTTTAGTACTGATAATACGGTAACAATTGCTGAAGAAATGGGTGCTCGTGTTGTACAACACGCCATGAATGGCGACTGGGGTGCACAACAAACCTTTGGTATTGAACAAGCTAAGTCCGATTGGATTTTATTCCTCGATGCGGATGAGCGTATTTCTGAGCCACTTGCTAAGGAAATTCAAGACATCGTAGTAAACAAACCCAATAAGGCATATTGGATTCAACGACGTAACAAATTCCATCATAACCACGCTACACATGGCGTATTGCGTCCAGACTATGTACTACGACTCATGCCAAAAGAGGGTAGTTATGTAGAAGGCTATGTACATCCTGCTATTATTACGCCGTATCCAACAGAGAAATTACAACATCCGATGTATCATTACACATATGATAATTGGCATCAATATTTCAATAAATTCAACAACTATACTACATTATCTGCTGAAAAATATCGTGATAATGGTAAAAGTTGCTCTTTCTTCAAGGATATTATCCTTCGTCCTACATGGGCTTTTATTAAGGTATATCTTCTTCAAGGAGGTATCCTAGATGGTAAAATGGGCTTTATCTTGTCCGTAAATCATTATTTCTATACGATGACTAAATATGTAAAATTTTATTATTTACTAAAATCTAAAGGTAAATTGTAATAGATTGGGGAGTACTATGTTAGGCAATTTTGGAAAGCATTGGCACATTGGGCGTGCTATATATGGCAAGCGTACATGGCGTGAAACGAGACGTACCTTCTTACATACGATGCGCTCTTGTCGTCATGACTCAACGGTTACAGAATTTGAAAACTTCTTTACATCCTATACACCAGATCCAACTATGTTGCAAAAGCATCCGAGTCTCTATGAATTGATGAGCCGTATGTTTTTAATCAAAAATTCTACGCCACAGTGGCGTTTGGAGGCTCTTCGTCAGCATTTCACCATCTTACAAGACGTATTTACGGATGAAGCGATTCAGCTCATGTATGTAGACGAAGCTAAGTTTGATTATTTTGATAAAAAACGAGGCATTACACTTTGGAAATCAGATGAGCTCGATATGAGTGCTCATCTTTATTACGAGCCAGGGCAACGAAAAGAAGGTTTCTTGACGGTTATGCTCTTGCTAGAAGATAAAGGCGTATACCATGCTAATATTCGCTTTGCTAAGGGTCTTAAAGGAGAGCGTACGCTTGTCATTGGTACGATTCAAGGTTATAAAGATGGCCTTGATCGGGCTAAGAAAATTACGAAAAAAATGTATGGCTATCGTCCAAAGAATTTTATTACCTTCTTGATTCGTGAAATCGGTCGTGCAGCACAGGTAGAATCTATTTTGGCTGTATCTGATGAAGGATTCTATGCTAACTCCCATATGGTGAGAGGTCATAAGTCTAAGGTAGCCGTATTAGATACATTATGGGAGGATATAGGTGGTTCTGTAATGGAATCTGATCCAAATTACTATGTGATTCCTCTTGAAGAAGAGCGAAAGCCAATCGAGGAAATTAAGTCTCAAAAACGTAGCCAATATCGTAATCGCTATGCACTGTTAGATGAATATGAATCCATGATTCAAGAAAATATAAAACCGTACATAAAGGCTTAGAGGTGTGCTATGCGTGTAGCAATTTTAGAAAGTATTGTCATGCCTGCTGGTCATGAGGTGGAGTTTGATCGCATCCTCATTAATGAACTGAAACGACAAGGTCATGAGCCTGTATTATTCGTACCGGAAAACTTCCCTTTCAAAGTAGATTATGGTGTAAATATAGTCTATTTAGAAGGTGGCGAGGTAGTGACATATGCAGGTGCTTCTAAATGGAAAAAGCCTTTTTTATCCATTTTACGGGAGCGTCGTCGTCGCAATTGGTTCACATCAGCAGCTCAAAAAATTAAAGAATATAAGATTGATGCATTAATCATTCCTAC
>CAKPSA010000081.1 GCA_934183145.1 uncultured Veillonella sp. | reverse complement strand
ATTAGGGAGATTTAACATGAAATCAAAATTTAGATTGCTAGTGTGTATGTGTTTTAGTATTGTTTGTTTATTTTCTGCATTGACTATTGAAGCAGCTCAGATGCCATTAGATTTAGTTATTCGTGCTTCCCAAAGAGTTGCTGGTGATTGGTATGATGCTAGTGGTAATAAGGTATTGAGTATTTCCAAGGGATATATTAATGGATGCCAGATTGTAGATGGTACAGATTTTGCTGGAGGGAATCCAGGGCTAGGTGTTTTTATCATCCAAGAGGCACAAGGTAGAAAAGCAATCCATTTAGAATGGTTAGGATCTGGTGAGCATAGGACCTTAATAATGAATAAAAAGGAGCAATTGTCTAGTAGCCGATATAGAGAACATTATGAATCTGTTAATGGTGTTTATTTAGGGATGAGTCGTCAACAGGTAATCAATCTCCTTGGGTCACCAAGTTCTAGTGATAGTCGTGGTCGTGAGATGCTAAATTACGTAAATTTAGGCCTTAAGATTGGACTTGATCGTAATATAGTTACAGGTATTACTATTGTTGGCAAAGGAGCCCATTTCGATAAGTCTGGATTAGGCATTGGTTCATCTATGATTGACTACTATAATTTCTATCAGTTGAATCGAATGCCATCGGAGTTTTCAAAAGATACATTCCAAGGTCCATTTTCTATCGGACATGGTGAATTTTTATTCTTTGGCAGTAATAATATTACATTGTCTATTTATAACAATTAAATATATACTTTTGAATGGAAAAGATCGTACTAGGGTACGGTCTTTTTCTTTCTGAATTATAAAATGAATTTAAAATGAAGTTTTCGTTGACTGGCCGGCTTTCACTATTTATAATGAATATGAATTAATATAGATGATTTTCAGCAGATTTATAAATATAAGTATGAATCGTATATAAGGGGGAAGAGAGAGTATTATGAAGGTATATAAAGCTTTATTAATAGGTAGTGTATTAGGGACAGTTAGTGTGCCAACAGTGATGGCTGATATGTATAATAATGTCAATTTAGGGATAGATAATACAGTTGTGGCTAATACATCTGCTAATGTAGCGGTAGGTAATATGAATACTACGGATATTTGGGGGATTGCCGTAGGTTCTAATAATACCGCTAAACTTGGCACTATTGCCGTTGGTCGTGATAATACGGGGGATGACAATCAGGTTATTATAGGCACGAATAATACAGCTACGGCTCCTAGAAATAGACATTCCAGTGGTACGGGTAACTTTGTGGCAGGCGATAATAATGTAGTAGAAGGTGATTCATCCATTGTTATTGGCCGCTATAATAGAGCTATATCCGAATATGCACTTGAGCCTATTACAGTGATTGGTAATTCTTCGACTGCTAAAAGTAATGGTATCGTTATCGGTTCTGCTTCAGAGGCAGATGCTGGTAATATTGCGATTGGTAATAATGTACGTGCCATTGGTAGACCTGCTGCGGTGGATCCTAATAATACATTTAAGTTTTTACATTCTGATGCTAAACGCGATTCCTACAGTTTGGTTTCCTTTGGTGGCAGACAAGTGAAAGGTGTAGAGCCAGGTGCTATGACTGAAACCTCTATGGATGCTGTAAATGGGGCTCAATTGTATAGCGTAGCCAAAGAGGCTATGCGTCATTCGACGGTTGCTGCTGAAGATTATACCTATGATATTATTGTGACTGAAGGTAAGAATGCAGATGGCTCTACTAAGTACAAACTTAAGATGGCCGATAATTATGTAACCTCTAAGATCCCTACGGTTAATAGTAGTTCTAATATTACGGTAGATAAATATAGAGAGTTCAACACGTTAAAAGATAATTATTATGTGTCTTTGAATTCAGATTTGGAGAACTTAAACTCTGCCCAGTTTGTCGAACATGAGGACCCATATAGTCCGCCTGCAGAGGATGCGAATGCTTCTGAAATTAATAGTAACGAAGTACGATTCGATAATAGTCGGGCTAAATTAGGCTCCTCTTTAACGGCACAGAGCGTTCATTTTAATGCTGAGCATAGTACATCTTCTTTAGATAGCACGTCTTTAACTTTCAAAAATAGTATTGATGGTAATACGAGTGCCTTTGGCCCGAATGGTTTCGCTAGTGAAACAAAGGATGGCAACCGGATTGAGTTTTCCTCTGATCACATTACAGCAGGGAACCAACAAATCCATAATGTGGCTAAAGGCGTTGACGATACGGATGCGGTGAATGTGGCACAGTTGAAAGATGTGGAACGAAAGATTACTAATATTGATTCTAATGTTATTAATCAAGCTAGATCGTATACGGATGGACAAGTTGCTAAAGTAGGGGCTGGTGCAGCGGCACTAGCAGGACTACATCCACTAGACTATAATCCAAATGATAAGTGGAGCTTTGGCGTTGGTTTTGGCAATTATAAAAATGCGCAAGCAACTGCGTTAGGCGCCTTTTACCAACCTAATGAACACACGATGTTCAACATTGCTACCACCCTTGGGGATAATCGTAATATGGTGAGCTTAGGGGCCAATGTGAAAGTAGGCTATCAAGACCCAACACTTAAAATGAGTCGCTTTGAAATGGCTAAACAAATTAAAGATTTACAATCTGACAATGCATCATTACGGACTGAAGTAGATGAAATTAAAGCAGCGTTGAAAACATTGCAAGAAGCAGCTGTAAACACAGGGAGAAGGGATTTATAATGAATACAAAGTTGTTATTGCTAGCCGGTGTTGTGTCTGTGTTGAGTATGAATGGTTTAACGGTTCATGCGGATTCTACGGTTTCTACAAATAGTGAAAATTTGTTGGTCAATACGAGTACGAATGCAGATGGTTCTACGAATTATGAGATTTCTACGACGAATTATCCTACATATCAGGGCACGTTTATAGGTACTGGTGGGGATAGCAACCATGGTATTCGCATTGAGTCTGATGGCATATCTATCACCAACACTGTAGAAGAGAATGCTGGTCATCCTAATGATCGTCATGCGCACTTCGGGGCAGGTCATTTTGATATGTATAACGGCACACATGAGCTCGTTTGGGAAGAGGATTATGGCTTGGCCATTCTCGACCGAAAAGATAATAAATATATGGCACAGATGGAGCCTAAAACTTTTACCATGACCAATATTCAAAGTGGTGATAAGTCCGAGCTTAGCACAGATGGCACAAAGATTGTGCACTATGATAATGAGAACAGCACTGAATACAATACGAATTATGGGTATAACGGGGTGACCATCACGACTACCGATGGGGACCATGATAATGAGAAAACGGTGTCTCTCACTAACAAAGGCTTAGATAATGGGAATAATAAAATCGTAAATGTGTCTAAGGGCGAGGTTTCTAAAACCTCTACGGAGGTCATTAACGGCAGTCAGTTGCACGAGGTGAAAACGCAGGTCGATAATAACACGAATCGCATTTCTACGCTCGAAAATAATACGGTGAATATGGGGGACAAGGTGCTCAACAATGCCAAGTCCTATACGGATCGTCAAGTCTCCAAGGTGGGCGCTGCCTCTGCGGCATTGGCGGGACTTCATTATTTGGACTATAATCCAAATGATAAATGGTCCTTTGCGACCAGTGTAGGCCATTATAAGAACTCAAATGCGGGCGCTATTGGGGCCTCTTATCAGCCAAATGAAAACTCCATGGTTCACGCTGGTGTTACCCTTGGTGGTGAAAGCATGTTTAACATCGGTGCTTCTTTCAAGGTAGGCGAACAAGACCCAACACTTAAAACAAGCCGCTTTGAAATGGCAAAACAAATCAAAGACCTACAGGCAGACAATGCATCACTGCGCGCAGATAACGAGGAACTACGAGCTGAAGTTAACGAAATTAAAGTAGCGTTGAAAAAATTACAGTAATTATATTATTTATAATAGGTACATACAATACAAGCTAAAGCTTTCGGCTTGGTTCATACATAGGCACGTTCTCGCGGATATAGTATACTTATACTAATGAGAGAACGTGCCTATTGTTATTTGAGAGAGGTGTTGTATGAAACTAAAAAGTACTTTGTTGAGCTTAGCTGTAGCAGTAGCTTTCACCATGCCTGTTGATGCGGCGCAATATACTGTTCCTGAAGGACAACCGCCTGTGCCAGGGGCCGACGCTAGTATTCCGGATACTGCATATCAGAATTATCGTTACGGGGAAGCTCTTAATGCTAATGCGAGTGCAATCATTTTAGCGCGCAAGCACATATATGAAATGGTAGATAAACAGGTAGAAGAGAATAAAAGAAGTATCGAAAATGCAGAACGATGGAAGAAAGCACATGATAAATCTATGGATATATCTTCTCATGAATCTACGGTTATCTTGCTGCACGAAGGTGACCATCGGGCTAAAATGACAGTGCCTATTGTTATAACTGGAAGTTTTTATAAGGACGCTCATAAGAAAAATGAGGTATCTTCTTTTGCTGTTGAAAGCAGTGTTATTGCTGGGCTTGTTAGTTCTAGTGAAAGTTTTGTAGATGATACAGTTTATAAATCGGCTAAACAAAAGGGTGCCTTTAATTACCCTGGTATTACTAAAGGGAATTGGAGTATAACAGATAAATATGTTAGTGAGAATACACCTTTAATGATGGCTGCTGTTACGTTTGATAAACAACCAAACCACAATTATGTGGCAGTGCTTGGCCATATAAATCACCCAATTACCAATCAGGTAGAGCGTACAATGGCTAATTTTGTAATTCCATCGCTACAGCCAATAGATGATGTAGATCGTACAAGTGATGCTGTTACATGGGGGAATGTAACCTATCGTTTGCCTAAGGGAATGCAGTTACAATCAGAAATGAAAGAGGGGCCACATGCAGAAGGTCGTGTATATGAGGGACCAGACATGCGGTTGGTTGTAACAAGAGGTCCTATGCAGAGAAAAGATCATCCAATGGTTGCATATCCTAAACGTGTTTTTAAAGATCTTATCTATAGATCCTCTAAATTATTGTTACAAAATGTACCAATCCAATCTGCGATGGTGTTGAACAATGGTGTTCCTACCTATATCATGGATCAATACAACCCTGGTAAACTATCACGTATACTCCATTTGATACAAGATGATGAATACTCCTATGTTATGGTATTATCGTATAAAGATAATAAAGCTAAATACAATCATCTAAAGTTACGCAATATGATGGAATACTTAGACTTTAAAAATGCTAACCAGTTAAGAAGCAAAATAGAAAAGAAGCTAAAGAAATAAGAAAAAGACCGTGCCT
>CAKPSA010000080.1 GCA_934183145.1 uncultured Veillonella sp. | reverse complement strand
TTGGTACAGAATTCGAAGCTAAAGTACTTGAAATCGACGAAAAGAAAAACCGTTTGGTTCTTTCCCGTCGTGCAGTATTGGAAGTAGAACGTCAAGCTAAATTAGCTGAAGCATTGAAAAACATCAACGTTGGCGACAACTATAAAGGTATCGTTCGTAAAATCATGCCTTATGGTGCTTTCGTAGATATCGGCGGTATTGAAGGTTTACTTCACATTTCCGACATTTCTTGGCAAAAAATCAAAAAAGTGGAAGATGTTCTTTCCGTTGGTCAAGAAATCGAAGTTAAATTACAATCCTTCGACGCTGAAAGCAACAAATTATCCTTGTCCTTAAAAGCTTTATCTAAGAGCCCATGGGACGTAGCTGAAGAAACATTGCATGTTGGCGATGTTATCAACGGTAAAGTTGTTCGTTTGGTAGCTTACGGTGCATTCGTAGCTGTTAACGACGACATTCAAGGTTTACTTCACATTTCTCAAATTACAAAACAACGTAATGCGAAAGTTGAAGATTACTTAAACCGCGGTCAAGAAGTTGAAGTTAAAATCATTTCTCTTAACAAAGATGAAAAGAAATTGGGTTTGGCTTTAACTGAATTGATGGAAGCAAAAGAAACTGCAGAAGACGCTGAATAATTCATTGTCTAGTAAAAGGCTAACCAGGGTTTCCTTGGTTAGCCTTTTTGCGTACTATACGTAGAATATGATAAAATATAGTAATGTATTAGATTAGATAATGAGGTGAAACCATGGCAAAACCATTAGTGGCCGTTGTAGGTCGTCCAAATGTAGGTAAATCTACACTTTTTAATGCCATTGTTAATAAACGGATCTCTATCGTTGAAGATATTCCTGGTGTAACACGGGACCGTATTTATTTCGATGCAGAGTGGTTAAATCGTGAATTTACAATGATAGATACAGGCGGTATCGAATTCATAACAGATAACAGTCATGTTATTCCTAAAATGATGCGCTTACAAGCCGAATTAGCAATTGAAGAAGCAGATGTAATATTATTTGTTGTCGATGGCAAACAAGGTATTGTTCCGGCTGATGAAGAAGTTGCTAATATTTTACGCGCTAGCGGTAAACCTGTCGTACTAGTTGTTAATAAAATTGACAGTGTTAATCAAGAACCTAATATTTATGAATTCTATAATCTTGGTTTAGGAGATCCTATCGGTATTTCCGCCAAAAATCTTATGAATTTAGGTGACTTGCTTGATGATACTGTTAAACATTTCCCTCCAGTTGGTACAAATGTTGATGATGAAGATACCATTCATGTAGCGGTTATTGGCCGTCCTAATGTAGGTAAATCTTCTTTGACCAATGCTTTATTAGGGCAAGATCGTGTAATCGTATCTGATGTAGCGGGTACAACACGTGATTCTATCGATACATATTGGACACATGGAGATCAAAAGTTTGTTCTTATCGATACAGCAGGTATGCGTCGTAAGTCTAAAATCGAAGAAGCTGTTGAACGATATAGTATTGTTCGTTCCTTGCGCTCTGTAGACCGTTCGGATATTGTAGTTCTTGTTCTTGATGCCCAAGATGGTGTTACAGAACAAGATAAAAAGATTGCTGGCTATGCTTATGAAGCCGGTAAGGGTGTAATTATTGTTGTTAATAAATGGGATCTTGTTGAAAAAGATGACAAAACAACATTGCGCTTTACTGAAGATATTTATGATGAATTAGGATTCTTGCAATTTGCACCGATTCTATTTGCATCAGCATTGACTAAACAACGTATTCATCGCTTAGCGGATATGTTGAAATTCGTTTCTGAACAACAATATCGCCGTGTATCTACAGGTACATTAAATCAATTGTTACAAGATGCGCAAACAGTAAATCCAGTACCATCTCGTAATGGTAGAATTCCAAAAATTTACTATATGACACAAGCTAGTGTTAAACCACCTACATTCATTTTGTTTGTAAATGAACCAGAGTTGATTCACTTCTCATATATGCGTTTCTTGGAAAATAGATTACGTGAGTCCTTTGGCTTTGAAGGAACACCAATTCGTTTAGTATTGCGTGGTAAGAAACGGGATGATGAAGACTAATGGACATTATGATTATTGTATATGCTATATTGGCATATCTTATTGGTTCAATTCCTAGTGGTTTAATTATTGGTAAGACCTTCTTTAATACGGATGTCAGACAATATGGATCTAAAAATATTGGTGCCACTAATACATATCGCGTTATAGGTCTTAAAGCCGCACTACCAGTATTTTTCTGTGATGCCTTAAAAGGGGCGGCTGGGGTATTATTATTATCCCTTTATGGACCTATGTTTATGATCTTAGGTGGTATCCTTGCTATGATGGGCCATAACTGGTCTATTTTCTTAGGATTTAAAGGTGGTCGTGGCGTTGCTACCGGTCTTGGCGTTTTAATTGCTTTGTCACCTTTAGTGGCCTTGATTGCCTTTTTGGTATGGGGCATTATTGTATATTTTACTAAGCTCGTATCATTAGGTTCAATTATAGCTGCAGCTTTAGTACCAATCTTGATGTACTTTACAGGTGAATCTTATTGGTTCGTTGGTTTTGGTGTGTTGGCAGCTTTATTTGTTATTGTTCGTCATTGGGATAATATTAAGCGTTTACTTGCAGGTAATGAGTTAAAAGTAGAACGTATAAAAAAGGATTAATGTATGAATGTTGCTGTAGTCGGCTCTGGTAGCTGGGGTACTGCTCTAGCTATTAAATCCGTATTGGCTGGAAATACTACAACTTTATATTGTCGTCGCCCAGAATTTGCTACACAATTAGCTAATGATTTAGAGAATAAAGAGTACTTACCTGGTGTAAATTTACCAAAGGAATTAGCTTATAGTTCAGATCTTGCAGCTTGTATTAAAACAGCTGATATTATTCTCATGGTTACGCCGTCTGTACATGTACGTACTAGTTTAGAGTCTATTAAACCATATGCTCATAAAGAACAATCGTATATACTTTGTTCAAAAGGTGTTGAACGCACTACTGGCAAATTGTTGACTACTGTTATGAGAGAGATTCTAGGTACAGTAGGATGTCATCTCGCAGTTTTATCTGGTCCAAATCATGCTGAAGAAATTGGTCGTGATTTGCCAGCCGCATCTGTTTTAAGTACAGAAAATCTCGAAATTGCTACTATGCTACAAAAAGCATTGTGTAGTCAGAATTTTAGGATTTATGCAAATACCGATATTACAGGTGTTGAGTTAGCTGGGGCGACAAAGAATATCATTGCTCTTGCTGCAGGTATTGTTGACGGATTAGCATTAGGGGATAACTGCAAAGCATTACTCTTAACACGGGGTTTACATGAGATGACTCGTTTTGGTGTAGCCTTAGGTGCTCAAAAGGAAACCTATGCTGGCCTTGCTGGTATGGGAGATTTGATTGCCACTTGTATGAGTCCCCATGGTCGTAACCGGGCTGCTGGACAACAATTAGCAGACGGTAAAACAATGGACTATATTATTAATCATACAAATATGGTTGTAGAAGGTTTCTTTGCTACGGACATTGTTTATAAAATGGCTTGTGAACATCATATTGAAATGCCTATAACAAAGGCTTTATATGAAGTTTTATATGAAGAAAAATCTCCTGCTTTGGCATTAGCTGAATTGATGGGACGAGATATTAAAATTGAAGTATCATAAATAAAAGATACTTTTAATTTGGTTATTTATATACTATAATTAATGAGTATAATCTTGTGAGGGTTGTATGCGAATTATTGGCGGAACTGCAAAGGGACATACTATAAAAGCACCTAAAGGGGTAGATACTAGACCTACACTTGATCGTGTTCGTGAAAGTGTGTTTAATGTATTATCTAATAGAGGTATATTTGGTACTCATGTATTAGATATATTTTCTGGTACAGGTGCAGTAGCTATTGAAGCCTTAAGTCGTGGTGCAGCACATGCAGTAGCGGTAGACTTTAAAACAGGAAAATTGATTTTGGAGAATGCCAAACATTGTCATGTGGAAGATCGGTTAGAAATCATTCCGAGGAAACTTTCACAATTAAAAAACTATATAATGGGACAACAGTTCGATTATATTTTTTCTGATCCACCATATGAAAATGGGTTTATACAAGACACCATAGATTTGGTTGTGACCTATGATTTATTGAAACCTAAAGGTGTTTTACTATTAGAACACCATAAGGACGAGGCATTTACCTTGCCTGAATCATGGGAATGTATAAAAGAACAGAAATTTGGTTATACGATGGTTTCCTATTTTGTAAACACAGCTGAAAGGAGCTAAACCTGTGCGTATAGGTGTGTGTCCGGGTAGTTTTGACCCAGTTACAAATGGACATGTTGATATTTTTGAACGGGGCAGTCGATTAGTTGATAAATTAATCATTGCTGTCAGCTCTAATCCGAATAAAAATTCCTTGTTTACTATGGAAGAACGGGTTGAGATGATTCGAAATTCTGTCAAACATATTCCTAATGTTGAGATTGATTGTACAGGCGGCTTGCTTAATCAATATGTTAAATCTAAGAATGCTACTATTATCATTCGTGGTTTGCGCGCGTTAAGCGACTTTGAATATGAATTTCAACGTGCTTTGTTTGCAAAATATTTGGATGATGATATTGAAACAGTATTTATTATGACTAATAATAAATACTCTTTTGTCAGCTCCACAGGTATCCGTGAACTTGCTAAATTTGGCGGCAAGCTTGATGGTTTAGTTCCGGATGATGTTAAGGAAAAACTTGAAGAACGCTTTAATACGGTCCATAATAAATAGGGGTGAATTGTATGAAAACAGAAAAATTATTAGAAGATTTAGAGGTTCTTATTGAATCTAGCAGCCGTATTCCTATGACTACAAAACGTATGGTTGAGGAAGACGAAATTATGCGTATTATTGATTCCATTCAAGAGTCCTTACCATTGGAACTTGAAGAGTCTCGTCGTATTGTAGCTGATAAAGATAAAGTACTAGCTGATGCTCAACGTCAAGCTGAAACTTTGATTGATCAAGCTAAAGATTACATTGCTAAATTAACTGCTGAAAGTGAACTTGTTAAACAAGCTCAAGAACAAGCTAATCAAATTATCAATGCAGCTAACCAATCCTCTGAAGAATTGAAATCTAGCTCTATTCAATATGCTGGCGATGTTCTTAAATATGTAGAAAACAACTTAGAGAAAACATTGGAAAGCTTACGTCAAAATCGTGAAAGTTTGAAACAAACTGAACAACGTACAGAAGAAAACCAATAATATAAATAAAAA
>CAKPSA010000079.1 GCA_934183145.1 uncultured Veillonella sp. | reverse complement strand
TTGGCCTCTTATGATAATGTACGTATTGTCCATGGTGATGTGTTGAAACTTGATGTGCCAACCATTATGAACCATAAATCATTTAAAGTGGTTGCTAATTTGCCATACTATATTACAACACCTATTATTATGTCTCTATTGGAAAGTAAATTACCGATAGAACGCCTTGTTGTAATGGTGCAAAAAGAGGTGGCCTTACGTATGGTGGCTAAGCCAGGTACAAAGGATTATGGTGCACTATCTGTAGCCGTACAGTACTATACTGAGCCAGATATTGTACTTGATGTACCGCCTAAATCTTTCTTGCCGGCTCCAGCTGTAACAAGCTCTGTTATTCGCTGCGTATTACGTGACAAGCCTCCTGTAGATGTTATTGACGAGAAACTATTCTTCCGTGTTGTGAAAGCTGGTTTTGCGCAACGACGTAAAACATTTGCTAATACAATGAAAACAACGGGATTATCAAAAGATAGAATTGAAGAACTATTAGCAAAAGCCAATATCGATGGGCAACGAAGAGGGGAGACTTTTACCCTTCAAGAGTTTGCTGATGTAGCCAATGCATGGGCTTCTTTAATTAAATAGAATAATATAAAAAGAGCTTATTAGATTGATAATATCATTTTAATAAGCTCTTTTCATAAAAAAAGGACCCCAAAGGGTCCTTTTCTTAGTATAAAAAATCTGCCATTTTTGTAATAATAATAGCATTTGCAAAGTCAATTAAGAATGCACCTACTAAGGAAACTACGAGCCAAGCACGCGGGGATGGACCGTGTTTACTTGCTAAGGATAACATATTAACCAATGCATTTGGTGTAGCACCTAAGCCGAATCCAATGGCACCAGAACCAAGCATAACTGCATCGTAGTTGCGACCAAATAGTAAGTAGATAAGGTATGCAAATACACAGATAAGTGCCATTTGTGCAACTAAGATTGTAACAAGTGGTAAAGCAAGATCGATTAATTGAACTAGTTTTAAGCTGTTGATAGCCATCGTTACGAATAAGGATAATGCTACATTGGATACTGCATCAAGAGCTGCATCGTTGATTTTGTAAGATTTAGTGAAGTCACCAAAGTTACGAATTATAGCAGCTACAATCATAGCACCGATGTAAGCAGGTAGTGGGGTTAAAACAGATAAACCAGCACTTACAATAGTACCGATACCTAAGGAAAGTCCAATCCACATACAGATTGTTAAAAGATCTTGGGAATTGAATTGTTTGCCACCACTTTCAACGTGATCTTCGATCATGTCGATGCCTTCATCTTCCATTAGCTCTGGGTTTTCGTAAGGTGTTTTAACTTTGTGCATTTTAATAATGCGTTCACCTACAGGAGCACCGAGAATTGTACCTGCTACCATGCCGAATGTTGCGGCCGCAATAGCAGCTGATGCTGTACCAGGAATACCAAGCATTTGTTCATAGTATGGACCGAAGGCACCAGCAGTACCTAGACCGCCAATCATGGATACGGAACCAGCCATAATACCGATGATTGGTTCAATACCTAACGCTTTAGCAATCATAATACCTGCTGTGTTTTGTACAACAATCCATACTGCACAAGCGAGGAAGAAGAAGATAATGAAGATACCGCCTTTTTTGAGGACTTTCAAAGAAGCCATCAAACCGATAGTAGTAAAGAAGGCAAGCATTAAGAATGTTTGTAGGGAGCCTTCAAAGGTAATGTTCAAAATCTTATAGTAAGAAAGAATGGCAGTTAAGAATGCAAATGGCAAAGCCCCTACAGCTGGTGCAGGCATACACATACGTTGTAAGAACTTGGAATGCTTATTAATCCAAGTACCAATGAATAACGTGATTACAGCGAGGCCTACAGTTTGGATCATGGACAGTTTTAAGGTCCATACATCGTTGACTAACGCTAAGTCAATAAGTGGCATAAAATCACTCCTTTAAAATAAAAAATAAAACTTATATTTTATGGTATCATGAATGGTCGAAAAAAACTATAGAATATATAAGGTATAATAATTATATATTATTTATTTTCAACACTCACAACAACAGTAAAACCATTAGATAATATATAACTATGTTATGTATATATCTTTTTATAATACATTTATATTATATACAAAAATACGAGAAAGTAATAGTATAAATTACTTCTCTACATAATCATACTATATGTATTCGACTAAATTCTGTGATTTTCCTGCCTATTATAAAAAAATAAACTGGAATATATTTCTAATTTTTATATATTGAGAAATATATTCCAGTCGTGAGTTATAAAGTCTTCACATCTTATTAGATGTTATCGTGATTTACGATTACACTACCGTATATAATATAGCAAATCTCTTACTTAGAGAGAGGGCATATATTTCTATATTATAGTTCGTGATGGAGTTTTGGGGTCGTTAAGAATGTAACGTCAGGATTACGTTCTTGAACCCAACCCATTTGCCATTCATTGGAGATGAGGACTACAGTACGATCACGATTATCTTTAACGATCATCGCATTGTCTACACCTTTTAAAGATGCAATATCTACTTCACCATCTATCCAACGAGCAACACTGTATGGCAATGTATTATTTAATAAATCAACACCATATTCATTTTTTAGACGGTATTCCAGAACTTCAAATTGAAGCATACCTACGGCACCAACGACAAAGGAATCAAGGGCACCTGGTTGTTCAAAGATTTGAACAGCACCTTCTTGGGCCAACTGTGTCATGCCTTTTTGGAATTGCTTACGCTTCATAGTATCTTTTGGAGATACGCGGGCGAAGAATTCTGGTGGGAACACAGGGAAGTCACCAAATGTGACCTTGTGTTTTTGTGCACACAGTGTATCGCCTACACCCATTGTGCCGGCATCGAAGACACCGATAATATCACCAGGATATGCATCTTCTACGATGGTACGTTCTGTAGCTAAGAATTGTTGCGGCTGAGACAAGCGAATCGTCTTGTTAGATTGGCGATGCAATACGGACATACCTTTTTCGAATTTACCAGAGCAGATACGCATAAATACGATGCGGTCGTGGTGATTAGGGTCCATATTGGCTTGAATTTTAAATACTAAAGCGGAGAAGTCTTCGCTTGTAGGTTGTACCATTTCTTCTACTGCTTGTCGTGGAGCAGGGGACGGAGCAAGTTCCAAGAATTTTTCTAAGAATGGTTTTACCCCAAAGTTAGTCATAGCGGAGCCGAAGAACATTGGCGTTAATTCGCCTGCACGAACCTTATCAAAATCGAATGGGTCGCCAGCAACGTCTAATAATTCGATATCATCAAGCAATGCTTGATATACATCGTCACCTAATAATTCCTTCATGCGAGGATCAGTCAAAGCACCTTTTTCAGAGGCTAACTTTTCTTGACCATGTGTTTCGTCTTTGGCGAAAAGCTCAATAGTTTCGTGCTCTCTATCGTATACGCCTTTGTATTCACCGTTGATGCCAATTGGCCAGTTCATAGGGCAAGTACGAATGCCAAGAACGTTTTCGATTTCTTCCATTAAGTCAAATGGGTTACGACCGAAATGGTCAATTTTATTTACAAAAGTAAAGATAGGAATACCGCGTTCTTTAGATACGGCAAATAGTTTTTTCGTTTGTGCTTCGACACCTTTTGCAACGTCGATAAGCATGACAGCGCTATCGGCAGCCATCAATGTACGGTATGTATCTTCAGAGAAGTCTTGGTGACCAGGGGTATCAAGGATATTGACACGACAGCCATCATAATCGAATTGCAATACAGAACTCGTTACGGAGATACCACGTTGCTTTTCGATTTCCATCCAGTCAGATACGGCGTGTTTTGCCGTTTTACGAGACTTAACGGACCCCGCCAAGTGAATGGCACCGCCGTATAAAAGTAATTTTTCTGTTAATGTAGTTTTACCCGCATCCGGGTGAGATATGATAGCAAACGTACGACGACGTTGCACTTCTTCTAAAAATGTCATAGTTCACCTCTATTGTTTCGTTTGTGAAAGTCTTATTTTAATATATCATCTTCACACCATTCATATCTTTAAAATTATACATGATTTTGGTAGTTATGACCACTAAATTGTAGTATAATGAGATTTCTAAGAGCGGCTTGGGGAATAGCCGTTATTTTATGTTAAGGAGGGGGACCATGCGGTTATTTATTGCGGAAAAGCCATCCATGGCTCGCGAAATTAGTAAATGCTTGCCAGAAAACAAGAATATCCAAAAACGGAATGGCTATTTTATCCAAGGTGATGATGTGGTGACTTGGGTTGTAGGTCACGTGTTACATCAAGCAGAACCTGGTGATTACGATGATAAATATATCCGCTGGCGTCCTCAAGATTTACCTATTGTGCCTGATGAGTGGAAGTTACTCGTTACGGATAGTAGTCGTCAACAGTTTGAGACTGTAAAAGAATTAATTGGTAAAGCGGACATTATCGTCAACGCAGGTGACCCGGACAGGGAAGGGCAACTCTTGGTTGATGAAGTATTATATTATGTAGGAAACACAAAACCTGTACAACGTATCTTGCTAAATGCATTGGACGAAAAATCTGTTCGTGCCGCCTTAAATGATCTACGGGATAATAAAGACTTTCAAAATCTATATCAATCGGCATTGGCCAGAGCTCGTGCAGACTGGCTTATTGGCATGAATTTATCTCGTGCCTATACATTATCTGAACGATATAAAGGTAATAAAGTAACATTACCTATCGGTCGTGTTAAGACTCCAACATTAGCCCTTGTTGTGCGCAGAGAGCGAGAACTAGCGGCCTTTAAACCGATCGATTATTTTACATTAAAGGTTTTATATAATCATCCAAATGGTGTATTCTGGGCTACGTGGCAGCCTACAGACGAACAAAAGGGGCTTGACCCAGATGGACGCCTTATTAATAAAGCTATAGCCGATGAATTGGTTGAGCGCTTACAGACTGGTCCCGATGGAGTTATTAAAGCTGTTACAAAATCTAAAAAGAAAGATGTACAGCGTTTACCATTGTCTCTATCATCTTTACAGGTATTAGCTGGTAAAGCTTTTTCCTATGATCCGCAAACTGTACTTGATACAGCACAGAAACTATATGAAAAGAAATTGACTACGTACCCTCGTTCTGATTGTGAATATTTACCACCAAATCAATATGGAGACCGCAATGTCATTCTCAATAATTTACAGAATGCAGGAGATGAAAGATTAGCACAGTGGGCTACCGATGCAGACCACTCAATTAAGAGCCGCGCTTGGAATGAAAAGAAGATTACAGCCCATCATGCTATAATTCCTACGACCGTAGCTTGCAATGTAAATAGTTT
>CAKPSA010000078.1 GCA_934183145.1 uncultured Veillonella sp. | reverse complement strand
CCTACTAGAAGGATACGCTTTTCTTTCTTTTCAGTGCTCATACTTACCCTTTCATTAGGATCTAGTTAAATCCGTTGGGAAAAAGCCTAATATACGTTGCAGACCTTCAATTACACTGCGCAATGCAGATTCAACAGCAGATACATCACCAGTTATGAGAAGTGCCCCCGAAAATCTATCGATGAAACCGATTTCGATATCACCGGATTTACTTGCAATATCGGCTGCAATAATGGTCCCTTCGCCAGGTGTTATGGTAAGAATCCCAATGGCATTTCGCCCTTTTTCCTCTAGCCCCATTTTTCTAAATAAATCTGGCTTAGGATTGGCAATAACATGGGCTATCGTAACCTGTTTTCCGGGTACAAATTCTTGTATGATGCGCTGTTTTGCATCAATTACCTCTTGAAAGGCCATATAATCTCCTCCTAAGTTAATATGTATTCTTTACACTATCCTGATAAACTATAATTCGTTTTTGTTTTATATACTCTAGCTAGAGTTAAGGTGCCACTAATTGGAAGAATAATACGGCTAAGCCCGCCCCGATCAACGGGCCAATAAATGGTACCCATGCATATTGCCAGTTCGCAGTTCCTTTATTAGGAATCGGTAATAAGAAATATGCTAACCGTGGACCAAAGTCGCGCGCTGGATTTAACGCATATCCTGTAGTTGCACCAAAGGACATACCAATAGATGCTACCAAGATACCGATGACCATAGGTGCTAAACCATCAGCCATTTTACCTAAGCAGAGAATAGCTAGCATAAACATAAACGTAGCTATAATTTCGGATATCAAATTGAAAGGTTTATTATCGATGGCTGGACCTGTTGCAAAAATC
Organism: uncultured Veillonella sp.; assembly: GCA_934183145.1. Taxonomy (GTDB): domain Bacteria; phylum Bacillota; class Negativicutes; order Veillonellales; family Veillonellaceae; genus Veillonella. The sequence goes on along the minus strand of CAKPSA010000078.1, from coordinate 4,521 downwards.
CCTACACAGTTCCCTTCGTCAGGGCCAGTTACTTTAAAGTGTGGATAATAGAATAATGCAGCAATAGCAGCACCAGTAAAACCACCTGCAATTTGAGCTATGGACATTGGAATGACTTGATCCCAAGGGAATATGCCTGCCACAGCAAGGGCAAAGGTAACAGCTGGGTTCAAATGTCCAGGACCACCAAGTGTAATCCCCACATACACACCAAAGGATACGGCAAAGGCCCATCCAAAAATAATGTGTAACCAATTAGTACCAAAGATACTAACGATGGTTTTCTTTAATAAAATTGATGCATTTGTACTGTTACCAAATGCAATTAAAACGGCAGTACCAACAAACTCACTAATATACATTTGTGTTACGTCCATTGTTTTCACCTCATAAATCTACAAAGATTGTAATGCGTGAGATGCAATGTCCATATCTTGTGCCACAGTACCACCGCTAATGCCAAGTCCTCCCACAATCCTGCCATTGATGATGATTGGATATCCTCCACCAAAGGTGCAAATTTTACGGTTTACCATGGATTCTATATTGAATAGATCGCCATCAGGCTGAGCGCTTGGATGTATTTCATGAGTTGCAGCTTTGAGAGCCACTGCGGTGTACGCCTTTGCCTGTGCGATGTCGTTACTGATGAGCAATGCATCTGACATACGTTGGAAATACATTAATACACCGTTTGCATCTACTATAGATACAACGATAGGTACGCCTATGGACTGAGCGTAGTCCATTGCCGCTTGTGAAAGCTTCGTCATAATATGTTCTAACTCTGTTCCAGTCGTCATATCATTAACTCCATTTTCAGCAGTATGCTCTATATTACCTATGCCTTGCTTCTTGTCTGTTCGTATTTCCGCAGGACTAGTTGCTATGCGTTCTGCAACGCGTTCTACAATTGTTTCCACAAATTGTACGTAGTCTTCCATGCGAGCCATGATATACAGAGCATCAGATAGTCGATTAATAAATTTACGAACCTCATCGCGAATTGGTTCTACAGAACCTAAGCTAATAAGTAACCGTTCACCGCGACGACAGATTGTACGAGCCACATGTAGCTCTGCAGCAGATAGATAATTTCCGCTTAATATAAAGCTATGTTGCTGTGGCAATCGCTTTGTATAGTCATCGATCAAACGTTCCAAATCGCTAATATCTTGTTGTGAAATCAAGTTGCTACTTTCACTAAGATTTTCTACATGAGGCGTTGCTACCTCCGCACATAAGCGGAAGAGCTGATGTTGTAATGTGTGAAGCACATGTTTATTCTCTGGTGAGACGACTAATTTCTCACATACACTAACCTGTGCATTTAATTCATCAAAGGTTCCATATGTGTCCACACGAAGTGAATTTTTAGGTACCCGTGTGCCATCAAAAAGGGCTGTTGTACCTGCATCACCGGTTTTCGTATAAATAGCCATATGCACCACCTCTCAAGTTCGTTGTATTTAAAAGGCCACTTCCAATCGTTCATCAGAAACGAAAGGATTTCCTTTTACAAGGCGAGCTGCATTGACACCTAAGGTGCGTAAGCTATCTGGATATTGACTGTAACCACTTAGTCGGTAGATAAATTGATGAGCTGGTATATTTTTATAGGTCAATACAATAGCCTGTTCATCAACGCCTATACCTACAGATAAAGCGGAATTACGAGATGCTAGATCAGCCAATGCCATATGCGTACCACTGTGGGACTCAATGACAACTGGTAGACCTTCCTCTTCAATACCATGTAGAACGGGTTTTAGTACGTCCTCACTGATATGCTGTGTAGCATACAGCAATATGGTTGGCTTGCTGATGATACTTTGGTCCATCATAGGCCTCCCTTCTGTGCATAGGATAATACCAAACCTGTTGCTACCGCATTACGTGCCCCTTCAACGCCTCGAATATTGCCTCGACCTGCTACTAATGCATATTGTGAAAGCGCATCGGTTACGAGTTGAGGAATTTCAAAGTCTAATGCAGAACCACCTACGATAACTACGAATGGTATATCTCGCACATTATGAGTAGGACTAACAGATGCCAAAGCACGAAGAGAATTTGTTACAAACACCCGTTTCTTTGCGGTTTGACGAACACGCTTAATCGTTTCGAGTGGGATATCTCGCTCTACAGGAACGAGCCCATCAGGAGTGACAATAACAACGCGGCCAAACAATGCTGCCGGAAGTGGTTCATTAAAGAACTGCACCGTTCCGTCTTCGTGACGAATGTGATATACACTGAGTACTTGAGCCAATGGATCTCGTTTAATAGATTCAGCAATATGCATATCCTCTAAACCAAGTTCGGAGTTGATTAGCATTGTTACCATATTTCCTGCGCCCGCAAGATGAATGGCCTTAATTTTTCCTTCTTGATTGATGATAGATGCATCGGTAGAGCCTGCTCCTAAATCGAGTATGGCCATTGGTTTTGCTGTCCCTGGTGTAGTCAAAGCGCCTAAGATAGCTGATTCAGCCTCTTCACCGCCGATTTCAACAGGAACTCCTAACTCTTTTTCTACCTGCTTTGCAATGATTTCCATTTGTAGATGATCTGACTTAACCATAGAGGCAATGCCTACAGCCTGTTCCATAGAGAACTCACCTGCAAGGCCGCCTTTCACATTAATAGGAACAGCCACATCTACAGCTAGTAAATCTTGAATATATACGTCTTGCGGTGATTTATTCGTCAACTGCGCCATTGTGAGGCGAACCTTTTCAAGCATGCCACCTACATTCGTACCTGCTTCCCCGCTGATATCCTCAATAGGATGAACGGATTCAAGAGTTTCCATGATTTTCTCTGCCCCTGCAGATACATCGACGGATACAGTCCGGTCATTTCCCATAACAATGATGGATCCTGCTGGTATTACCCGTTCTTTAACGTCCCCTGCAGGCGTTTTAATAACTACTGCAGAGCGGTTCCCGATGAGGGCTCTAGCAATTGGTACAATATTCTTTGTTTCCTCTGGTGAAAGCTCAAATACAGTGGCAATACCATACGGATTAGATAATTGTGATACCACTTGCCCCGGTTCTACAACCTCTACAGCGGAAAGCATTCCCATTGGGATTTTATCGATATACGCAACCTCATCTACGATAGGAATTTTATGATCTAATCGATTATTGACGAGTACACCATCATCGGCTTGAAGGATAGCAGCGCGAATATCATAACCACGTTGACAGTACGCATTGATAAGCTGTGCTACCAATTCAAAATCGATAATTTTAGGAGCTACCACGATGTATGGCTTATCTTGCGGCTTGTCGATGAGTTGTTCAATAGGAACTGTATAGCCTACACCAAGTCCTAAACCACCTGGTGTTTTAGGATTGTGACCTATCATGGTCGATTCTGTAATTATGGTTTCAGTAATCGTTTCCATAGCCACATCGCCAATAACTGGTGTAGCCTCATTAATGCGAATTAAATCAATGTCTCGTAGTGTAAGATTAGCAGACTTGATTAGCGACTTGAGGGCATCCATGAGGCCTACGATATTTTCGCGTGTTCCTTTAATACCAGTGGTGCTAGCAATAGCAGAAGATAAGAACTTTACCTCTCCATTGCTATGAAGTTCGGCCAAGGCCGCTTCTGTTGTAGAGTTTCCGATATCGATGCCAACAATTCGTTTCATAATGACATCTCCTATAGGTTAATTATCACCTTTCAGTTTTTTACGACGTTCGTAGTTTTCTGCCGCTTCTCGTACAAAGTTTGCACAAATTGGAGCACCTAGACCATCAAGTTCGCTAGCAATATCCAAAAGTTCTTGTTTAGAAGAACGATATGGACGAAGTGCATTATACATTTCAAGTAAGCGTTTATCGCTAACTTTCGTCATTTCTGCGGCGCGGGAGAAGTTGAGTTCGATTTGATCACGGCCCCCAGCCTTAGCAATTTGACCTTGAGCTTTCAAAATGGATGGAGAAATTTTCAAATCATCCATTGTGATGTGACCTGCCATTACGTTATCCATCGTAATATGGCTCAAATCACGGCCTTGACCAAGATCAATCCATTCTGGATGTTTTTTAGCAATCGGATAATCTTCGATTGTAACCACTCTATCTACTGTATTAGTTGTAGATGGTGTATGAGGCGCTGAGTACTGTGTTGTACTGCCTTTCGCCCCTTCTATTTCAGATACGATCTGCCGAATTAAGGCTTCTAATTCGTTAGCCATAGTAAACCTCCTTATACAGTGACACGAACTTCATCAGCTGGCTTACCTTTTACTACATGCTTAGTTTCCTTGATGTGAAGCAACGCGGACAATGCTTGGTATTTTGGACGAGCCATTTGATCGTTCAATGTTGGTACTGGTGTTGGGGATTCGCCCTTAGCGTATTTAGCAGCATTTTTACCGATAGCGCGGTATGTTTCAGCTGTTAATAGCGGCGCTTGAGGGAATAACTCCAAGTTTGAAAGTGGTTGTAAGTCCCGTTGGTGAATCAAGGTTGTACCTTTAGATTGAATACCGATACATAC
>CAKPSA010000077.1 GCA_934183145.1 uncultured Veillonella sp. | reverse complement strand
GTCACTATGTAGGTATATTCCCAAAATTGGCAACAGTTAATTATAACGCAGTCTATAGAAAAAAGTCAAAAATACTGAAAAAAAAGATTTCTTATGAATCCGTCAGCTCCAAAAAAGAGTTACGTTACATAAGAAATCTTGTATTAGTATTTAGTTGGTATTAGTCTTCACCAATCATGCGTACTTCTGGTTCGAGATGCACACCGTGTTGATCATATACACGACGTTGCACTTCACTAATCAAGTCCAGTACATCCTTCGCACTAGCACTACCAGTATTGATAACAAATCCCGCATGTTTGTGGGACACTTGCGCATCACCTACAGACAACCCCTTTAGGCCTGTTTGTTCAATCAAGGTACCTGCAAAGTACCCTGGTGGGCGCTTAAAGGTAGAACCTGCACTAGCATATTCCAAAGGTTGCTTGGATTCGCGTTTTTCTGTTAACTCATCCATACGCGCCTTGATAGCATCCTTGTCGCCTGGTTTTAGTGTCATAACTACTTCACCAATAACCTCATGGTTATCGTGGAATACGCTGTGACGATATGCAAAATCTAAATGAGATGCATCGTATTCCTTAATATTGCCCTCAAAATCTACAGCTAGTACTGATGTAACTACATGGCTCATTTCCCCGTCATAAGCACCTGCATTCATAAATACAGCACCGCCCAATGTTCCTGGAATACCAATGGCAAACTCAAGACCAGATAGACCATTTTCCCAGGCAAATTCAGACGCATCTTTTAACATATACCCAGAACCAATGCATAATACATTATCATTGCAATCCATGATTTGGGTCATATGACGAACCGATACAACAGCGCCGCGAATACCACCGTCTTTCACCAAAATATTGGAACCGCAACCAATAACAGTTACAGGCACTTTAAGTTCATGAATGGTGCGTAGCGTAAAGCTCAATTCAGCCATTGTAGTAGGTTCAATAAATAAGTCAGCAGGGCCACCGATTTTAAAGGTTGTATGATTACAAAGCAGCTCCTGCTCTCGTACACGTGTACTTGGTAATTCTTTTAATAAGGCAGTTTTTAATGCCTCAATGTTGTGGTTGTTGTTCGCCATGATCTAACACTTTCATCCCCTCAGTGATTGGTTCGCTAATGATTTTATAAATATCATTAGAGATTTGGCTCCAACGCATTTGTGCTTGTAAATAAGCAGCCGCTGCAGCATTTTCTTGAATTTGAGGCATCATTTCCTCTTGTTTCTTTTGCAATTCATCAGCTTCTGGTGCACCAGATAACTTTGCGTATTCCCATTGCATTTGTTGTGCCATAAATGTGCGTACCAACGCCGCTGCTACTGCATCAGCTTTCAAAGCTTCTTGGGCAGCCATTAATTCTTTGTACTCTTCGGATTCACGCATAGCGTGAGCTAAATCATGAGCTTTATCGTAGTTCATAATATCCTCCTCTAACAACACCTGTCAAAATGCTACCTGTCATGTAGATTGGGTAGGATTTCTAACATATATTTATTGTATATCTCTCAATGGTGAAAGTATATTTATTTAGGTTGAATCCAATTGCCTTCAGCCTTAAGATCAGGATAATCAAGTTGCCGCATTGCTTCATAAGCTATGATAGCTACTGCATTAGATAGGTTTAAAGAACGCGCTTCATCTACCATTGGTATGCGAATGCATGTTTCTTCAACACCTTCTAATAAGCTTTCAGGCAAGCCTCTTGATTCAGGACCAAAGACTAGCATATCTCCGATTTCATACTTTACCTCGGAGTGGGTATGCTTTGCCTTTGTAGTAGCGTAGAAATATCTGCGATCAGGATATTTCGCATACAACTCTTGAATATTTTCATGTACCTGTACATCTACCAAATGCCAATAGTCGAGACCAGCCCGTTTTACGTGCTTATCATCGATAGAAAAGCCCAATGGTTTAATTAGGTGCAAGGTCATATGATTAGCGGCGCATAAACGCGCTATATTTCCTGTATTGCCAGGGATTTCTGGCTCATAAAGTACTATTTCCATTTTCGTTCCCCTATTCTTTATATCTATATTATTCTACAAAGGAACGCACAAAATGTCCACTTTTCCCGCCTTCTTTTTCTACGAGATAGGTAGGGCCCATAATCATGCCTTTATCGATGGCCTTACACATATCGTATACAGTGAGTAATCCCACTTGAACAGCTGTAAGGGCTTCCATTTCAACGCCCGTTTTTCCCGTTGTTTTAACGGTAGCACGAACCTTGACAGCCTTATTATGATTTTCATCGGTGCAAGCAGGGCTTTCACCATCTACTAAGGTGCAATGCACCTCAACCTTTGTGAGTGCCAATGGATGGCACAGAGGAATTAAATTACTCGTTTGCTTAGCCCCCATAATAGCGGCTAGTTGCGCTACACTAAGAACATCGCCCTTTTTCATAGTGCCTGCAGCAATGCGATCATAAATGGCATCATTGATAGCTATGAACCCTTCTGCGACGGCTGTACGAGAGGTAATATCCTTATCAGATACATCTACCATCCAAGCATTACCGTCTTGGTCAAAATGTGTTAAATCCATAATATATCCTTACTAATTCTGCATAAATTATCATCAATAGTTTTATTTTCATTAGTTATATTATACAATAGAATTAAGATTTATATGTATAAGGAAGGAAGTGTTCCTATGAAAACAAAACTAACTTATTTTGGTCACGCTTGCTTTATGCTCACACGCGGTGATGTATCCATGATTTTTGACCCATTCTTAACTGGTAATACATGGGACAAAGCTAAAAAAGAAGATATTAAATGCCAATATATCTTTGTTAGCCACGGTCACGATGACCATTATGGCGATACAGAATTCATCGCTAAAGCAAATGATGCACTCGTTATCTCTACAGCTGAGGTAGCCGGTAAAGCAGCCGCTGCTGGTTGTCGCGCTCATGCTATGCATTTAGGCGGCAAATTTGACTTTGAATTCGGTTCTGTTCGCATAGTACCAGCCTTCCATGGTGCTGGTGTTCCAGGTGGTCATGCAGCCGGTTGTATCGTAGATTTCTACGGAGATATTGTATACTTCGCAGGTGATACAGCACTCTTTAGCGATATGAAATTATTAAATCGCTTTGGCGATATCGACTATGCTTTGCTCCCTATCGGTGATAACTTCACAATGGGCGTTGAAGATGCTGCCCTAGCTGCTTCTTATGTAAAAGCTCGTATCTCCATTCCAATTCACTACAAAACATGGCCTGTAATCGACCGTGAACCAGGCGTATTTACAAGCTTAGTAGAAGGTAAATACAACCAAACAGCGCTTATCATCGATCCAGGTTCTTCTATCGAACTTAATAGCTAATGTAATAGAATATTAATTACATAGAAATGACGCAATTCCAATGAATTGCGTCATTTTTTATATTCTTTTACAAACAAGCCCCATTACAAATCCAAGATGTATCCATATGTATATAAAAAATAAGGACTATATCTCTTGGTTCGCCATGGAGAATCCCCCACGATTAGACATGCGTACGAATTCGTCTATATCCTGTGTTTCATCCACACCTACATAGCCCAGCTCGCGAACCATACCGTATGGATTATGTAAAGATAATTGAGGGTTTTCACCGGTAAGGACCCACAAAACCTTATAGCCCCTAGGAGCTTCACGCAGACGTTCCTCACCTTTGCCATCCGTGAAGTATACTAGTAGATCTACACGATTCTGATTAGCTAATGCAAACACTGGCGAAAACGCTGTAGCACCGCGCACATCAAGGCGAGGTTTTACATCTTTTACAGATTCCATCGTATACGTACGGCGCACCTCATTATCACATTCTACAACAGTGATACGATGATTATAAGCGTGTACAATTTGTAGTACTTGTTCTAATGCGTTCGTAAACTCTGCGTCCGTAATACTACCACTCATATCAAGAGCGACCCACACATTGGCCTTATGTTGACGCAAGGTACCAGATAACTCCAAGCGCTCTGGCTGACGACGATTGCGGCGCATCGTCGTCTTTTTGTACCCGCTCGCAACCTTGCCCATCAGCTTTTTAAGGTAAAAATACCATGGTAAAGCACGGCGTGTCTTCTGGAATGTATCAATAAGACTTTTAACATACCCTTCCATATCACCTTTTGAGGCCTCGTTGATATAGCGTTCTGTAATTTGGTCCATCGTATCTGTATCGATCGAGTCGGATTCATCCCAAATATCATGACTCGTTTGAGGATCAAACTCCATAGCCACAGCCGTATCAGAATTGTCTACTGGTACAAAGAGTTCAGGTTTTTCCTTCATTGCCTTATCAATGGCTTTCGCATAGTACTCAATGGTGCGGAATCGTTTGAGCATCAATCCAAAACGTTCATTTACATTGGCTACAGTAACTGCATCACGATCAACATATTCTAAATAGTCATTCACTACCATGTCCATAGCCATATGTACGGCCGTTTTATTAAAACTTTGGCTCAATGCTTTTACCCGCATCAAATGGGCAGAAATGATATGCAGGATCTCACGCTTAATACCATCCTTCATTACATCTGGCGGTTGGCGTAATAAGATGAAAGGATTGACGTATAATACATAGCCACCTTGTTTTAAATTAATACCAAAGGCACTGGTCATGTCAAAGCGAATGCGATGAGCCATTTGCAAATAGAAATAACCAAAGAATTGGTCCTCTTCAAGTAATAAGCTATTCACATCATGTAGAATATTCCACAACCGTTGCTCATAAGCAGGTGTCATCACTGCCTGCTGCATAACAGCAAGGTCTGTACCTTCTACCTGCATCTCGTCTAGGGCACGGCCTATGGTCCCTATATGACTATCTGACATATTATGATTCATCATATCTGCTGCTATCCGTTGTGGTTCCATGCTATGATGTTGGGCTTCATAACTATCTACATAGGCTTCGTAAGCAGCATAGATTTGCGTATATAAGGCCTCCGCTTCACGATGAATACGCTCTCGCTTTGCATGCCAGCGATCAAGAGCTTCGATGGCCTTTTCATCGTAGGCCCCTGTTTTCTCCCATCCATCTATATGGGTGAGTAAATCAGAGGCGTCGCGAATATCATCTTTATCTAAATTTCGTTGCATCATTCCACCTCCTTTTTCTTTCTAAAACTATATATTAATTACCTTATGTTATACATACATCATTAGGTAAAACTATTGTTACCAATCTAAATAGAATTACTTTTGTGTTTCAAAGAAGGTATCTACGAATAAATCATCTTCAATAGCATAGGCGTAAACACGTTCGTATGTATTACGCAAGTCTTTCATAACTGCTACCCGTAAATCACCAGGATACAATGTAAGGAATTCAATGAAATGATGAACTTCTTCGGCATTACTATTTCGATTTAAACGATGCAACATATTTTTAGCCGCTACATATAAACGAGTTGG
>CAKPSA010000076.1 GCA_934183145.1 uncultured Veillonella sp. | reverse complement strand
ATTTATGTTTTTAATACATACCTTGTATGGTATATCTTTATGACTCTTTTCATAACGTTTAGCGTAGAAATGTGGTACAATTATCTAGAAAGTTCTATATAGTAGAGCTTTTACCATACATATTATTTGGAGGTACCATGTTAGAATTAAAACCAATGATCCATAAGTTTCGGATGAAGGATAACTATTACTGCTTAGATGTAAATAGCGGTATTATTCACGTTATCGACGAACTCATTGATAGAGTTCTTGACATATATGATGGCACTAATCGCGATGCAGTGCATGCTGCGTTAGATGCTAAAGAAGATGCAGTAGAACTCGATGAGATTATGGATGAGTTAGATGAGCTCATTAAAGCTGAGCAATTGTTTGCCCCAATGAGTACTGAGTTTAAACTTGTAGTAGGTGAAAAACCTATTGTTAAGGCATTATGCTTAAATATTGCTCATGATTGTAATTTGGCATGTAAATACTGCTTTGCCAGCCAAGGTGATTACGGCGGTGTAAAACGCGAGTTAATGAGCTTTGATGTGGCAAAACGCGCTGTAGATTTCCTCATTAAAATGAGTGGCCCTCGTCAACATTGTGAGATCGATTTCTTTGGTGGGGAACCTTTATTGAACTGGGATGTTGTAAAACAAACAGTTGAATATATCGAATCCATTCAAGAAAAGCACAATAAGATCTTTAAGCTTACATTGACTACAAATGGCATGTTGTTAACACAAGATAAAATTGATTATGTAAACGAACATAAGATGAGTCTTGTATTGTCTTTGGATGGTCGTGAATCCGTACATAATGCAATGCGCCCTGTAGCTGGTAGTGGTGCTGAATCCTATAAATATATTGCTAAAAATCTTATCAATGCTGTAAAACAACGTCATGGTCTTGAATACTACGTACGTGGTACTTATACACATAAAAATTTAGATTTTACAAAAGACGTTATGGCTATGTCCGATCTTGGCTTTGAACATTTATCCATGGAGCCTGTAGTAGGTGAAGAAGGGGATTATGTACTTCGTGAAGAAGATTGGCCAGTTCTTGAAAAAGAATATGAAAAATTAGCAGATATTTATCTACAACGTCAATTGGAAGGTTGGGGTGAGAAGTTTAACTTCTTCCACTTCCGTATGGATTTATATCGTGGCCCATGTATGGCAAAACGCCTTCGCGGTTGTGGAGCAGGCCATGAATATATGGCAATTGTACCAAATGGTGATATCTATCCATGTCACCAATTTGTAGGCAAAGATGGTTTTATCCTTGGTAATGTCTATGATGGCTTACAAAATACAGAAATTCCTAAAGATTTCCGAAATACACATGTATTTTCAAAACCAACTTGTGCTGAATGTTGGGCAAAATTCTTCTGTTCTGGCGGTTGTCATGCTAACAACATTACATTAGGTGGCGATTTAGAAACACCTTATGAATTTGGTTGTCGCTTACAAAAGAAACGTATTGAATGCGCCATTATGATTCAAGCTGAGTTAGAACAAGCGGGTATTGATGGCAGTATTCCTGTAGCATTAGGTTAATAGCCTTAATTCTCCGTCTATAGTAGGAGTTTATATGAAACAAAATAGTAATCAAACTATAGAACGCTGGGGAATTCGTTATACCGGTATAGTTCAAGGGGTCGGATTCCGGCCCCTTGTTTCTATGTGGGCACATTCTCTAGGGTTAACTGGTTTTGTATATAATGATAGCCAAGGTGTTTACGTTGAGGTACAAGGTTATATTGGTGATTTACAGTTATTTTTAGATGCAATTCAAGATGACCGACCTCGATTGTGCCGCATTACAAGTCAAAGGGTACAACATCTTACTATAAAAGATAATGAAGTTGACTTTTCTGTGAAGCCATCTCCATTAGGTGAAGCAGTTAGCACATTTATTAGTGCTGATACGGCACCATGTGATGACTGTCTTAACGAACTACAACAGGACAAGCGTAGAAAGGAATATCCTTTTATCAATTGTACAAATTGTGGTCCTCGATATACGATTATTAAATCGCTTCCTTATGATCGGGAACGAACGACGATGGATGAGTTCCCTATGTGTGAATCTTGTAAGGCTGAATATGAAGATATAGAGGGGCGCCGTTATCGTGCTGAACCAAATGCTTGTATTCAATGTGGTCCTCATTATACTTTATATAAACCTAATCGTACGGTTGTAGATACAGTAAATATATGGAATACAACCCGTGAATTAATTAACGAAGGAAGTATTGTCGCTATAAAGGGTATTGGTGGCTTCCATCTAGTCTGTGATGCTCGAAATGATGCTGCGGTTCAACGCTTACGTGAGCGTAAAAATAGGCCACATAAACCATTAGCCATTATGGTAGGGTCTTTAGATACGGCAATTGAGCTTGTCCATCTGAGTGATGTAGAACTAGATGTTTTGACTGGGATGGAACGACCTATCGTGTTATTAGAAAGAAATCATGATAGTTTGGTACGTTTGAGCCCGCATGTGGCACCAGATAATCACATGCTTGGCGTAATGTTACCATATACACCAATGCATGAGGTATTATTACCATCTGATGCGGCTTGGGTTATGACGAGCGGTAATCGCAGTGGTGATCCCGTATTATATGATGATGACCAAGCCTTTGACGAGTTAGGGACGGTTGCCGACTATTTCTTGGTGCATAATCGTCAAATTTATGCACCCCTCGATGATTCGGTTGTAACCGTTATTCATAATAAACCTCGATTTATTCGTCGTAGTCGCGGCTATGTACCAGAACCTATTCATTGCGAAATTTCAGGACAAAGCCCGATATTAGCTATGGGTAGTGATCTAAAAAATGCCTTTGCATTGAATAAAGGCGCCGAAGTTCTTGTAGGCCCACATATTGGTGATCTACAAAATGCATCTACTCATGTCACATTGGAGTGGACCATTGATCGATATGAAAAATTGTTTTCCATACAGCCTGAGAAAATTATGGTAGATAGTCATCCCCAATTTTTCTCTGCTCATTTGGGAGAACGTATTGGTAAAAGCTCACAGATTCCTGTCATATCAGTTCAACATCATCATGCTCATATTGCATCAGTTATGGCAGAGCACAATCTTGAAGGCCCTGTGCTAGGTATTGCCATGGATGGTACTGGATATGGTCCAGATGGGACCGTATGGGGGGGTGAATTCCTCCTTTGTAAGGGGGGCCAATATCAACGCTTAGCTCATATCCATGAAGCGCCATTACCGGGCGGAGAGAAAGCCGTTTCTGAGCCATGGCGGCAAGCCTTGTGGTATATCCGAAATTATTATGGTAATGATATTCCACCAATCTACCAGGATTGGATGAAAGGACTGCCTAAAGGTTGGGAAATATTAGATAAAGCATTACAATCTACGATGCCTATGGTTCAAGCAACGAGCTGTGGTCGTTTATTTGATGCAGTAGGCTCTCTTTTGGGGCTTGGTATGGTTCACACCTATGATGCGCAAATTGCTATTGCTTTAGAGGCCTTATGTGGTGAAGAAAAAGGATCGCTACTTGATTACAACTATGATGGGCGAATTCTTGATTTTATACCTACTGTTCAATCCATTATGGATGGTGTAGTTAATGGTGAATCTAGAGCTCATCTTGCTAGCTCCTTCCATAAAACCGTTGCTATCGCATTATGTGAAACCGCAGCGGATTTAATGGAGCGATATAACATTAGAGATGCGGCTATCTCTGGCGGCGTATTTCAAAATCGCGAATTAGTTGAGTTACTATATCGCGCTTGGCATGTAGGCAATTTGTATATGAATGAAGCTGTTCCTTCCAATGATGGCGGATTGGCACTTGGTCAATTATGGGTTGGTAATCAGAAATAGTTATGTATTCTTGTAGTTAGTATCACTTAATAATTACTATAATTGTGATACAATGATATTAGAAATATTTATATATTGTGAGTTTACTTTCATAAAAGCAAACGCATAGAATTTGTTATTAAAGTAATATATAAGGAGATAGTATGTGCTTAGCTGTACCAGCACAGTTAGTCGCTGTGAATGATGCTATTGGCACTGTTGAATTAACAGGTGCCACCCGTGACTGCAGCTTACTCCTCGTACCAGAAGCAAAGGTAGGAGATTGGTTGTTAGTCCATGCGGGTTTTGCTGTACAAATTGTTGATGAAGAAGAGGCACAAAAAACATTAGAGGCCTTTAGGGAGCTAGAAGAACTTGAAGAAGCTTACTTTGCAGGAAAAGCAGAACAGTGCTGATGCGTTATTAAAACGTATTAATGCTCTTCATGAGCCTGGGGAAACCGTACGGCTTATGGAGGTATGTGGTACACATACTGTATCGATTTTCCGTGAAGGTCTTCGTCAATTATTGCCAAGTGGTATTGAACTTGTCAGTGGACCAGGATGTCCTGTATGTGTAACAGATCAAACGTATATGGATAAGGCGTTAGCCTATGCTGAACGGGATGATGTTATTATTGCTACTTTTGGAGATATGTTAAAGGTTCCTGGTAGCTATAGTAGTCTTAGTGAGGCTCAAACAAAGGGCGCCCATATTCATGTAATTTATACCCCTTTAGAGGTGGTAGAACTTAGTAAAAAATATCCAGATAAGAAAATAGTATTTCTGGCTATAGGATTTGAAACGACTATTGCCGTAATTTGTGCAACAGTAAAAGCAGTTCATGCAGCAGGACTGAAGAATGTTTTCTTCCTTGTATCTCATAAATTAGTTCCCCCTGCATTACGAGCTTTACTAGATAAACAAGAAGGGCATATTGATGGCTTTATTTTGCCAGGTCATGTAAGTGTTATTATTGGTGAAGAGCCATATCAATTCTTACCTGAAGAATATCATATACCGTCTTGTATTGCTGGTTTTGATGGACTTGAGATTTTATCAGCTATAGCAAATATTTTAGAGCAACGTAAAACGGGCAAATTTGTTGTAGGTAATACATACCATTCTGTCGTTATGCAGAAGGGAAATCCTGTAGCGCAAGCAATGATTAAAGAAGTATATGATGTATGTGATGATGCATGGCGTGGTATCGGTGTTATTCCAAACTCTGGCTTAAGATTAAAGGATGCATATGCAGCCTATGATGTGGAACGTGCATTACCTATCCAGCTTGAAAAGCCTTCTCTTGATCCAAAAGGGTGCCAATGTGGTCGTGTATTGCAAGGGCTTATTAAGCCAAGTGAATGTCCATTATTTGGTAAAAGTTGTACCGCTGACCACCCTGTTGGTGCTTGCATGGTATCTGTAGAAGGTAGTTGTGCAGCATGGTATAAATACGGTTATTCCAGTGGTGGATCGACGTGGGAGGATTAATATGGAACGAGTTCGCTTAGTCCATGGGAATGGCGGTCGATTTAGTCATGAATTGACCGAGCGTTTTATTTTGAAATACTTTACAAATGATTTATTGGCTCCTTTACATGATGGTGCTCAATTTCCCGTTACAGCAGGACGTATGGCGTT
>CAKPSA010000075.1 GCA_934183145.1 uncultured Veillonella sp. | reverse complement strand
TTTTAATACAGGTTCGTTGTACTAATGGTTCTTCATTTGTGTATAACATAAATCCCCTTTCCTGCCATGGCATAGCGCTTATCTACACAATAGCGCGGAACGGGGATTTTGACAAATGAGCAATTTCTTAGAATTTCTCCATATTCGATTACAATCTAGTATTAATTTCTATACCTAAAAGAACATAACTATACATCTAGATATGTAATTGCTGAAAATAATATAAAAAGACACCACAAAGAAATGCGGTGTCTTTTCGTAAAAGATATGAGTACTACCTAAGTAATAGTACTTAATCTTATGTTTATTGTGTGATTATATAGCAATACAGGATGCTTCCACAAAGTCTTTGAGTTGTGGTTTTACGTAGGTTTGGTACACGTCTGCACCATTGCCACGGACGATGTCGCCCCAGTATTTATACACATAGCGATACCAGAAATGGAACATGCTATTTGTGAAGTGGTAGTCAGCGTATTTCGCTGGCCCACGGCTATTCGCTTGGATACGACCCACGAGGCCCATGGCCATCAAGTCGTTTAAGCGAGATGTAAAGGTGCCACTTTTAATTTGGCTAGCTTGCAACAGCTCCACATAGTATGGTCTCTCTAGTGTAGCAAGGCCAGATAGGATCGCATTAGCACCTGTTATATTTTTCATATCTCGATGTAAGATATGCTGCGTTTCTTCAAAGAGTGCGCCCGATACAGAGAAGAACAAATTAATGATATTCGTATCGATGCTTTCACCATTATCAAAGTACTGCACATAAGCAGGCAAACCACCTGTTACGGCAAACACGGTACGCAAGTCATCCTTCGCATAGTGAAGGCCCAAGGATTTCATGTCCACCAAGGAGAACGGTTTCACCTCGAAGTATTCCGACACATAAGGACCAATCAAGCTGCGATCGCCAATGATGCGGCCATCGAGTTGTTCTAACCCATTCGCCATCAAGATGATGTTCAAATGGCTCGTTTCTTTATAAGCCTCTAACAAATCGCGCAAGTGGATAGGGAACTGAGGTACAGCCTCCACCAAGGAAGGGTAATCATCAATCACCACAGTCTGAGGCGTTTTCACACTGCTTTCAAATAGCCCCTCAAAGGCCTCTTGCAAGCTAGTGATCGGTTCGAATTTGTCCTGCTCATCGGTAGGAACAAAACGTGCCTCAAGAGCTCGATTCATATCGGCTACATGAATTGCTTCATTAGCCATGCGACCTGCCAAGTATAGCGCCTTATGACGGCGTACGAGCTGGGAAGCCACATAGGATTTGCCACTGCGATGCGGACCATACACAACACACAAACTCATTTGACCCATCGCAATACGGGACTGGATACTCTCAATAATCTCAGCACGTCCCACAAAATTCATATACTCTCACCTCCAACATTCTATGGAGACTATTATATCATAAATTTAAAACAAATTTAAACTTATTTTCATATTATTAACATGACTTTTTATTATGTTAAATTTTTTACTCATAAAACATACTTATTTTATGGTTTACTTTTTACTCATATGATAGTGAAAGCGCCCGTAATTACTACATTCTACGCATATACGGAGAACATAGACAAACAAAAAGACGTGCCTACCACAGGGTATAGCACGTCATGTGTATATGTATATGTATATGTATATGTATATGTAATATATATTGTAATATTTATATTTATGTTTATGTACGGTACCTTCAAGGGCATTCCTAACATTATTGTTGCATTTGAGTTTGCATCTTCATGAGCAGAATATGCTTAACCGCATCATTGAGGCGATCATTGGTAATCGTTCCATTCGCCACTGCTTGGGTTAATGCCCGATGGACTTCATCGATATGAACGGTGTCCGCATCAAGGAGGACGAGATCACTGCCTGCTACGATGGATTCTACCGCGAAATCCCCTATCTTTTGGTTTGCTTGCAAGGCACCTACATCGACACGGTCTGTCATGACCACCCCATTATAGCCAAGCTCATGTCGTAGCCAGTCCGTGATAATCGCCTTAGAAGCGCTGGCCAAGTGTGCATTGTCGATAGCCGGAATTTGCACATGACTCATAACAAGCATATACGTATTCGCTGTCGTCTGTGTAATGAGGCGTTTAAATACGGCTACATCCGTAGTATTGAGATAGGATTTCGCATCATTAGCGGTCTCAAAGGACGAGTCTCCGAGGCTCACCGTTGGGAAGTAGTTATAGCCAAACCACATTTGGTTGATTTGGTAACGCTCCGCCATGGCAAGGTCCATATGGCCTGCCCACGTAGGATCAGATGTATAGGACACATTCGGTACTCCAAGGTTCGCATTCGGCCCCAATACGAGGTTAAAGCCCATATCGCGCATCTCAATAGCCGATCGGGTCGCTAAATTGATGATCCGTTCCATCGGTAATTGGCCCCAACGATTTGGCTCTGGCAAACGCAAGAAACTTTCATTAGAACGCAACACCTTATCCCGATTAATCGCTATATATGGCGTTACCATGCTCGCCGTCGTAGCCGTTTGCATAATGTCATTTGTGAAAGCTTTCACTTGGTTTTTATTATTTAGATTTTCATTGGTTAGCATAACGCCGCTCACACGGTATTTCCTGATGACATCCTTTTGGGACTGTCCTACCGTGCTGCCATGAAGGCTAATCATCATCAGCTGGCCTATCTTGTCCTCTTGAGACATAGCCCCAAGCCAGGTATCTACCTTTTCAGGGACAGGCTTGTCTGATTGCATGACGGCTCGATACGATACAGTTCGTACCTCTTCCTGCTCTGCCTGACTCTCATGCTGGCAACCCGCAGTGCCGATAGCGGCGACGATCAAGGCCATGCCACACAGGGCACGCCGTAAAAACAAGTTCATCTCTCCACAAAACTCCTTGTAATACTCTCTTACATGTTACCTTTCTATATATTATACACTATATAATTCATCATTTCCTCATGTAAAAGCTAGTTTTCTATATCAATTTATCATAATAAAGTTATAAAGTAATAGTAAAAATTAATATAAAAGGCAATTCATACATATAACATATACAAAACTATAAGAAGGTTATACATAAAAATCCTACGAATCGCATGTAAGATGACACTCAGTAATCAATATCTACACAAGTATCAAGTCACTCATGACCCGTAGGATTTATTTCTGTTCAGTTAGTTACTCATATACCAGTCTAGCCACGCTAATGTATCGATGTATTCATCGCCAGAATACATTCGAAACAACTCGTACTGAGTGAATTAGCTAATTTGTAATGCTATTAGCCCTTGTATTTAGGGGATGTTGGGCATGTTTCAGGTGTTACGTCTTTGCGATCACCGAGAACCGCGCTGCGGTCTGTGTAATGTGTATGCAAGAGTTCGTGTGCCTTATGGCCCAATGGTTCGCCTAAGAAGTCTTTGTACAATGCTTGGATTTCTGGATTTTCATAAGAAGCAACCCATTTGTAGTTAGCATCAGCTTCATAAAGACCACCGATACGAGCTTCCTTAGTTTTCACAGCTTGCGGCAATTTAGTACGCGGTTGACCGCCGCCACCAATACAGCCACCTGGGCAAGCCATAACCTCGATGAAGTCATAGTGTTTGTCGCTGTCTTTCAACGCATTAAGGAAGTCACGTGTGTTTTTACCGCCATGTACTACAGCAACGGACAATGTTACATCATCACCTAATTGAACAGTGGCCTCTTTCACGCCTTCCATACCACGAACGTCTTCGAGGTGAGTCAAAGCATATGGAGGTGGTTCTTTATCAGTGATGAGCTTGTACGCTGTACGCATAGCTGCTTCCATAACACCACCAGTGTTACCGAAGATGATGGATGCACCAGTTTCCATACCGATTAAGTCATCGAATTGGGACTCTTCAATAGCATTGAAGTCGAGGTTTTCCTCTTGGATCCAACGGATGAACTCACGTGTAGTAATAGAAATATCTGTATCCATGCCAAGGGATTCGTCATCATAGAAACGAGCCGCTGCATTTTCTTCTTCTCGTTTTGTTTCTGCTTTTTTAGCCGTACAAGGGTTTACAGATACAGATACGATATTGCTAGGATTAATGCCTTTTTTCTCAGCAAAGTATGTTTTAATCATAGCTGCTTCCATAGCGATACAAGAACGTGTGGAAGACAAGTTAGGAATCAATTCAGGGAAGTAGATTTCTGCAAAGCGTACCCACGCTGGGCAGCAGCTTGTGAACTGAGGAATTTGACCACCAGTTTTAAGACGTTCTACAAGCTCAGATGCTTCTTCCATGATCGTTAAATCCGCACCGAAGTTAGTGTCTACTACATAGTCTGCACCAAGTGCGCGCAAAGCACCAACCATTTTACCTTCAAGGAATGTGCCTGGTTCGTAGCCGAAGCCTTCACCAATAGCTACGCGAACAGCTGGAGCTGTTTGGATAACCACGATTTTTTCAGGATCTGCAAGAGCTGCTTTCACCTTTTCAAGCTCGGATTTAGCATGCATGGAGTCGAATGGACATGCAGCCGCACATTGACCACAGTGGATACATACAGGCACGTCACCGTTTGCATCGAGATCATAGTAGTCGAGTACGCTCATTACGTCCGCACAAGCGCGACGGCATAACGTACAGTTTTTACACTTGGAAATGTCGTGATAAATGGATGGATTGTCGAGCGCAATCGGCACGCGTTTATCGATAAATTCGTATTGAGACATGAGGACCTCCTCTAACAAACTAAAACTATCAAACCTTTTGGGAAACATCGGCCAAACTACGGAGCACTGTGCTCAAGGCGTACTTCCACATCTTACCTTTAGTATACGCTATGGTGAAAGTTTATACTATGCAGAAATGTTACACTTTTGTGCAAAATTATGGTCAATCATCCCTCTCTAGATAACATAATTTTGCACCTGACATTCTACATGACATTGTACGTCAGTATATTTCAATAAGATAGAAATTACAAAAATGCGTAATAATATTCCCATTGTACCACGAACGGGTAAATAATTCACCAACTTTTAAGGAATTAAAATTAAATAAAAAACGCACGCCCTCTAATGAGAACGTGCGCGTGTGAAGCTTTCACAAAAAATCATAACCCTTGGAGGATCAGATTATTTGTCACCCCAGATAAGTGTGTACACAGCGTATGCAGGAGTGCCTTGTTCAACCTTACGAGTATTTTTATTAGGTTGTTCTTGTTTTACAACTTCGCCTTGTGGGTTGTAAAGAGTTACCTTAACATCTTTTACTTCGCGTTTTTTGTGGTTGAACTCTTCAGTTACGATGTAGTGGTAACCTTCGTAGTCCATAGCTTTGATGTCCAAAACAGCTTTTTTGTCATCTTTTTTAACAGAATCGTTATCAATAGACCAAGTGATACCATTGCTATCTGTACCAACAGTATACCAATTTGCTGCATCAACACTACCGATGCCACCAATAAATAAAGCGCCTGCTGCCAAAACAGCTGCCAATGTTTTTTTCATATTTTTACCTCTCGAATTAAATACAAGAATATGAAATCTAGTATATTCGATGAAAATAAATATTTTATGAAAGACAAACGTGCTCAATTATTAGG
>CAKPSA010000074.1 GCA_934183145.1 uncultured Veillonella sp. | reverse complement strand
TACATGCGATTCCTTCAACTAGGTATGGTTATAACTATAATTTTAGGGCTTGTAGTATACTTCAAATTTGGTAATCCTCGTATTATGATTCCAATTCGGACTAGCGATGAATATTTTAATGCCGTCATTTTATCTATGCAATTCTCCGAATGGTATTGGGCGGCTCGCACTATAACGGTCGTGTCCATTATTGCTGGTTCCCTTATCATCGCCAATGCATGGTGTCGCTTTGGATGTCCATTTGGTGGGGTAATGGAATTATTACGTAAGATTTCCATTTTTAAAGTATATAAAACTAGTGATTGTGACGATTGTGATGCGTGTCTACGTGTTTGCGAAATGGGCACACGACCAAATGAAATGAATTGTACCAACTGTGGTGATTGCTTACATGTATGCCATAAGGATGCTATTAGATTTGGTCGGAAAGGTTAATTATGAAAGAAATTCAAGGACAAAGTTTCCTACAAAATCATCCATGCTACAACAAGGATGCTGCCGCTAATTGGGGCCGTTTACATTTGCCAGTAGCACCGAATTGTAACATCCAATGTAATTATTGTAATCGCAAGTACGATTGTGCCAATGAAAATAGACCGGGGGTAACACAACATGTGTATACACCCCAAGAAGCGGTTGCTTTCGTACATAAGGTGTTTGATGCTCGTCAGGATATTTCTGTTGTCGGTATTGCAGGGCCTGGTGATCCTATGTGTGATGCGGACAAGACCCTCGAAACCTTCCGCCTTGTAAAAAAAGATTTTCCTCATGTCATGCTCTGTTTATCTAGTAATGGCTTAGCTGTACCTGATTACATTGATGAAATTGTTGATTTAGGTATTACCCATGTAACGATTACAGCTAATGCTATCGATCCTGAAGTAGCAAAACATGTATATGCTATGGTTCGCTATGATGGAAATATCTATAAGGGGATTGATGGGGCCCGTATTTTATTAGAACGTCAGGCTGAAAGTATCCGAAAATTGAAGGAAAAGAAGATCATTGTTAAGATTAATACCGTAGTAGTACCAGATGTAAATATGGATCATGTGCCAGCTATCGCTAAACAGGCAGAGGCGTGGGGCGTCGATTTGATGAACTGTATTGCTATGATTCCAGTTCATGATACGGCATTTGAAAACCATCGGGGACCGACTGCAGAAGAAATCGACAATATGCGTCAATTTATTGGTCACTATGTGCCGCAAATGACACACTGTAAACGCTGTAGAGCTGATGCTATTGGCCGTTTGTGTGAAGCCTAGAAGTACAAAAGGCTATATACTAATGTATATAGCCTTATCAGTTATCCATTATTTAGTATTTTTAACGATTCTATGTAGAGCAGATAATGCAGCCTCCACATCTTCAAGTGTATTGGCATAGCCAAAGGAGAAGCGCACTGTTCCTTCTGGATAGGTACCTAGTGTTTGGTGTGCTCGTGGAGCGCAGTGTAGCCCGACCCGTGTCATGATGTGATACTTTGACTCTAGTTCGTATGCAATACTAGCAGCATCCATATCATGAATTGTGATGGAGACGACGGCTGTTCGATCTAGAATACCTTGTTTGCCGATGATGTTAACTCCAGTTATTGAACGTAAACCTTCGAGGAAGGCTTTTGTCAAAGCTAGCTCGTGGTTATGAATGTTCTCCATGCCGACCGATTTGATGTAGGAAACTCCTTCATTGAGGCCGATGATGCCAGGTAGATTTAACGTACCTGCTTCAAAGGCGTCGGGCATATGGGTAGGCATCGTTTCTAAATGTGAGAAGCTGCCTGTACCTCCAGCAATCAGAGGGGTTAAGGTTTGAGCCATTTCTTTGGTTAAAATAACACCAGCAATACCTTGTGGTCCCAATAAGCCTTTATGACCCGTAAAGCAAAGTGTATCGATATGACATGCTTTCACATCAATAGGAATAAGACCAGCTGTTTGTGCTGCATCTACAATAAAGTGTAGCTTATGAGTCTTGCAGAGGGCACCGCTTGATTGAATCGGCTGTATGGTGCCACATACATTAGAGGCGTGATTGATAATCATAGCCACTGTATTTGGACGGATGAGAGACTCAATGGCGTCTATTTCAATAGAGCCTGTTACATCACAAGGAATAATATCAAAGGAGATACCTTTATCGAGAAGTTGTGTAAGCGGTCTCATGACTGCGTTATGCTCCATAGAGCTAACAAGTACATGATCCCCCTTTTTCAATAGGCCCTTAATGACCATATTTAAGCTCATCGTCACATTCTGTGTAAAGATGACATGCGATGGATCATGACCATTGAATAAGGTATTTAGTCGTTGTCTTGTTGTATAGATAATATCCTCTACATCGTAGGCGAGGGCATAGGAGCCACGGTTGATGTTTATACCACGGTTCGTTATATAGTCGGACATAGCAATGGCAACTGTTGGTGCTTTAGGAAATGAAGTGCTTGCATTGTCTAAATAGATATAGTCCATAGATAATCTCCATAAATAACAATGTATATTTATGGCTATTATATCATGAGTAGCATGTGATATAGGATAGGCGCATGTACTCATAGAATTTTTGTGTTTGTAGTTTGGAAGGAGTTTACTATGAGTGGGTCTCATGAAAAACGGAATTTAATTATTGCAGGCCTTATTATTGGTGCTATCGCGGGCTTTCTCGTATTAGCTGGAAACCCAGGTAATATGGGATTCTGTATTGCCTGCTTTGTTCGCGATACTGTCGGTGGTCTAGGTCTACATCGTGCTGCGCCGGTACAGTACATTCGTCCGGAAATTATTGGTCTCATTTTAGGGGCTTATGTATTGTCCATGATTCGTGGTGAACACCAAAGTAAAGGTGGTTCATCTCCAATTATTCGATTTATTCTTGGCTTCTTTGTTATGATTGGTGCTTTGATGTTCCTCGGCTGTCCAATTCGAATGATTTTACGACTTGGCGGCGGTGACTTAAATGCTTTGTTCGGTATTGCTGGTTTTGCAGGTGGTATCGGCTTTGGTACTATATTCTTGAAAAAAGGCTATTCTTTACAACGTACCTATGCATTGAGTAAATTAGAGTCAGCTATGATGCCGGCTATTCAGGTTGGGCTATTAGTACTAGTAGTAGCGGCTCCTGCATTTATCTTCTTTAGTCAAAAAGGTCCAGGTGCTATGCATGCACCTTGGTTGATTTCATTGGCAGCAGGCCTCGTAGTAGGCGGCTTAGCTCAGTTCAGCCGTCTTTGCACCGTTGGGGGCTTTAGAGATTTATTCTTGTTTAAAAAATCTATCCTTATATTTGGCTATTTAGCCGTTCTCATTGGTGTATTCGTTGTAAATATTAGCTTTGGTAATTTCCATCTTGGCTTTGAAAACCAACCGATTGCACATACAGATGGATTGTGGAACTTCCTAGGTATGGCACTTGCAGGATTCTGTAGCGTATTGCTTGGCGGTTGTCCATTACGTCAATTGATCATGACTGGTGAAGGAAATTCTGACTCTGCGGTAACAGTACTTGGTCTTGCAGCTGGCGCAGCATTTGCGCATAATTTCGGTTTAGCTGCCTCTGGTGCTGGTCCTACACTAAATGGTGAAATTGCTGTAGGTGTTGGCTTTATTGTGGCACTTATTATTGCTGTAGTTAATACAAAACGTGCCAATGCATAGGCTAGAAATGAGTGACTATGAAATACATTGCTACGTTTTACTCTCACTTTGGAGCGATTCGTTTTAAACGGGAGGCTCCTGAAGGGGTAACAAATATAGAACTTCGTCCGGTACCGCGCGATTTGAGTTCCTCCTGTGGTACGAGTGCATCCTTTGATGCTAGTGAAAGTTTTACTTTTACAGAGGATCCAACAGAGGAAATTGAACAAATTGTTGCTGTCACCGATGAGGGATATATAACTATATTTGAAAGCCCCAATAAATAAGGTCTAAAGCCTATAGAGCTGTTAATGTAAACGGCTCTATAATTATTATGTCATGCAAAAGAGGAGCTATCTGTTGGATAGCTCCTCTTTGTTATACAGCTTTATATTTTTTAGGTGATTCGCCTTTTTCAGCAGCTTCTTTATCAGCGCGCCATTTGCGTTCAAAATATTTATGATACTCTACAGGAACGTCATCAGGTGTTAAGCTTTCATAAAAGCTTGTAGTTCCCTTTGCCTGTGCTTGTTCATAAAACCACGTTTTAAATTCTAGCATGGACAAGCGCGCTTGTAGGTTTTCGATTTCTAATAATACGCGATCTCGTTGATTTTTAATAATAGATAATCTTTCATTAATACGACTATCACCTTCGACGCAGTAGTCGATAAAATGTTTGATTTCTTTAATAGGCATACCGGTATGCTTCATGCATTCAATCAATTCTAACCAATCCATATCTGTGTCATGGAATACACGGATACCACCAGCAGAACGTTCTACGAAGGGTAATAGACCTTCTTTATCATAGTAACGCAATGTAGAAGGTGCCACATTTAGTTTTTTTGCGATTTCGCCAACAGTATATGTCATAGGACCTCCTTATAGGTTCATATTAAATTCGTAAAAGATTTAGTGTCAAGAGTAATGTATTAAGCGTATAATATATGTATATTTTTATGGTTAGAGTTAAGTTTTACGTTCTTGCTTGACTTAAACCTAACTTTAAGTTCTATACTTATTACATATTGGAAATACAGTATAGCACGGTTAGTAAGACAATACAAATTCTAGAGGTTGTATTGTTACACGACACCTAATGAAAGGAACACATATGAACTTAATTGATATAAAATCTCCAGCCGATTTAAAAGGCTTATCTATTTCTGAATTAACAGATTTAACGGCACAAGCTCGTCAAGCCCTCATGACAAAGGTATCTGAACACGGCGGCCATTTTGGCCCTCCTATGGGCGTAGCAGAAATGATTATGGCCTTACACTATGTATTTAACTCTCCTGTAGATAAGATTGTCTATGACGTGTCTCATCAGTCTTATGTACATAAAATGGTTACAGGTCGTGCCTTAGCATTTTTAGACCATGATCATTATGATGACGTAACAGGTTATACAGATCCTACTGAAAGTGAGCACGATTTCTTCAACATTGGTCATACCTCCACATCTATTTCTTTGGCATCTGGTTTAGCAACGGCTCGTAATTTAAAAGGGGACTCTGAAAATATTATCGCTATCATTGGTGATGGTTCTTTGTCTGGTGGGGAAGCCTTTGAAGGTCTTGATTATGCGGCCACATTAGATAGCAATATGATTATTATCGTCAATGATAATGACCAATCTATTGCGGAAAATCATGGTGGCTTGTATCGTGGTCTTCGTGAGTTACGCGAGTCCAATGGTGAAAGCCCTAATAATATTTTCAAGTCTTTAGGTTTAGATTATCGTTTTGTAGCAAAGGGCAATGATTTGGAAACCCTAATCAATGTATTTAAGGATGTGAAAGATATCGATCATCCTATCGTGTTACATGTGGTTACTCAAAAAGGTAAGGGCTATGCCATTGCAGAGCAAAATAAAGAAGCCTTCCACTGGACAATGCCGTTTGATTTAGAAACAGGCAAACCAAAAGAGGACGATAATGGTCCAACGTATGCTGGTACCATTGCCAACTACTTAATGGAGCAAATCAAAGCTGATCCAACAGTGGTAGCCATC
>CAKPSA010000073.1 GCA_934183145.1 uncultured Veillonella sp. | reverse complement strand
GAACCCACAACCTGCTGATTACAAGTCAGCTGCTCTACCTATTGAGCTACGCCAGCATCATTACGACAAGATGTATTATAACATCCGCCTCACTAAGTGTCAAGAACTTTTTTAAAAACTTTTTTCGAAGTTTTTCTTGTTCACTGCGGTATCCCTTAGTGCTTAATCATAATAACATGAAATGATACCCTATGCAAGTATTTTTTCTAAACTTTTTAAACTTCATTTTTTTCTCATCGGCAATCATAGATAAAGATAGATAACTGCTAGTGTAGCCACTATAAGTCTATAATAACCAAACGTAGATAAAGAGGATCTATTCAAGTACCATAAAAATGCTTTTACAGTGATATACCCTACTATATACGATACAAATGTGCCAATAGCAAACATGATAATATCGTTTAGTTCTAGTAAATGGATTACTCGCAATAAATCATATACACAGACAATGATCATCACTGGTACAGCCATGATAAAAGAAAAATCAGCGGCAGCTCTACGAGTGCATCCAATCAACATGCCCCCTGCTATAGTCGCACCAGACCTCGAAAAGCCAGGCCACAAACAGAGCATTTGATAGAGCCCAATTTGAAAGCATTGATATACAGATAAATTATTAACAGAATCAACCAATCTTGTGGTGACACGTCTTTTTTCGGCATAAATCATAAAAAGTGCTCCGACAACGAGACCTATTATGACAGGGATAGGCCCAAATAGATATCCTTTAATAACATATTGTAAAAGATAGCCCGCTGTTAATACAGGTAGCACACCCGCCCCAATATGTAATAAAGATACACCACGAGCTTTAATCCAATTTTTCCGTTTTAAAAAGCTATTAAATATCCGTCTATAATGTGTATATATAGCAAGAATAGCTCCGATTTGAATGAACACGTCAAATACATCGGCATGGGCACCTTCAAAATTAAGCATATGCCCAATGATAATCATATGCCCTGTACTAGATACAGGAATGCATTCTGTTATACCTTCTATAATACCCAAAATGAGGGCAATTACATATTGTTCCATGATATCACCTACCTTTATATATGTGGTCATAACGCATGGCAATATATAATGCCCTCATCAATCAATATAACTTTTATTAATCAATAACCATAACACGTTCAGGTTTAGTAATTGTTACAACCGCATGTTTTGGATCATTATTGTGTTCTAAGTATAATTGATCACCTTCGAGATGACCACGCCAACCTACAACAATCGGATATGTTTTACTAATAGTCTTTAATAGTTCAAGAGGATTTAAATTTAAAATTGGTGCAAATAACACATTGATACCATCGATGAGCACCACTTCTGTATCACTACGACTTAATGCACGACGAATTACTTCTTCTGCCAGTTGTGGTCTTTCATCACGAGGCACTAACAAAAACTCTTCTTCAATAAGTTGTTTTGCTTCTAAGTACTTCCAACCTTTTTGCTCAGATAACTCACGGATTAATAAACTTTTACCAGAACCAGGGCCACCAACGATAAACAATATACGTTCATCATCACCTTGAATTTCTTCCCAACGTTCTCTTACATCTTGAACAGTAACCATATCCTTTGCCTCCTCGCTGTGACCTATCCTACTTAACTGGACGGTCAGATAACATAACGGATTTGATATATTGGTTTTTATCATCTAGGGCAAACTGCAAATATGAATCGCTTGCCACTGGATTTTTATATTCATATACAGTAGACGTACCCGTATTTGTTGTAGATTCAACGATACGAGTTGGCATACCATACACAAAGAGCAATAGATACTTAGTATCACCCATCGCGATGCCGCGACGAGTAGGTGTGTAAATATTTAACAATACACGATTAATTAGATCTTTTTTATCAACACTTACACCATATTCGTTATATCCAATAAATGTGGAACCAAACAACATCCCTTGATGTTTCCAGTCATTATTAGGATCATTAACGAAATGATCATTTAATTTATAGCCACGTAACACAAAGTCATCAGCCGTCAACTTACCAGCTTCGAAATTATATACTGGAGCTTTAGGCAAACCAAACCGTGGCCATACTTGACCACTAATCATATCTACAGCCTCTACATTGCTTTGTTTGATGGTGAAAGCAATATATTCTTTCTGTTGACCTAGCATAGATTGTTGTTGGCTATTATTATTTGTATTCTCTACTGAACCATTAAATTCCTTTTTTTGAGACAATGAATTTTCGGAATGACCTTCATAAAGGAAGATATAACTTTCATTTTTCAAATCACGCCACATCGCATTAGGACTGCCATAGGCAAATACCAATTCCATACGCGTACTACCAACACCGATATCGCGTACAGTATGGGCGCCTTTTTTCGTACTATGAATATTCGTAATAGTATTAGGTTCAAAGAAATAGGTAGCCCCTTGACCGCGCAATTGATTATTTACTAATCGTTCTTGAGCAGGTCCCGTATATACGGTTACCTCTAAGTCTTTCATATAGTACGTCGTAAAGTTATCACGAACTACAGTTTTCTCTACGTCTTTAGGCACTACAAACTGATCACCTAAGCGATACCCATCAATGGCATAATCATCTTCAGAGCCTATGGTTGGTAAATTATTAGCTGTATAGGACTTGCCAATATCCGCCAAATTATTTTGTGTTAAGCTAGGCATTGGGCCTTCATTTTCACTAGCTGCTTGCCAAAACTGTATGGAATCACCGAACTCAGTGACCGCCATTTGTTCGGCCAGCCACCCTGTTTTAGTGCTCTCCTTCTTTGTTTTTGTATCAATTTTAACCGCTTTAATCGGTGCATTATCTATATAAGCAACAGAATCAGCCGCATCAGTTCCCGCAGCATCTACAGTTGTCTTATCATCAGTAGTTGCTACATCAGCTGTAGCTTCTGTAGATTCCACAGTCGTTGGTTTCACTGTTGAAATAGCCGGTTCTGCTGCATATCCTACCGTTGTAGCAGATAGGCCTACTAGAAGTGCCGCTACGATACGGCTCTTAATAGAATGACTCATCGATTACTCTCCAATTGTGCACGTAACCATGTTAACCATGGTTCTAGCCCATTATGAGCCGTGCAGCTTACTTCAAAAATCTCTCCTGCAGGATTTAAATTGCGTATGTCTTGTATAGCCTTGTCTTTTTTGAAAGGCACATAGGGCAATAAATCTATCTTATTAATGAGGATTGCCTTTGACTCTTTAAAGATTAGTGGGTATTTAAGAGGCTTATCTTCACCTTCCGTAACCGATAATACAGTTACCTTCATGCTTTCACCAATCTCAAATTCTGCAGGACATACGAGATTACCTACATTTTCAATAATAATCATATCTAGTTCATCAAGATTTAGATCACCCAATGCATCTTGAATCATTTGTGCATCAAGATGACATCCGCCAACAGTATTAATTTGAATAACAGGAACGCCTAATTCATGAATACGTTCAGCATCCTTAGCGGTAAATAAATCACCTTCAATTACAGCAAGGCGGTAATCTTTTTTCAAATCCTGTAAAGTTGCCTCCAATAAAGATGTTTTACCAGCCCCTGGAGAACCTAAGAGATTAAATACAAAAATATTTTTTTCCTTAAACAACTGTTGTAAGGACTCTGCAATGGCATCATTTTTAGCCAATACATTAGTTTTAACTTGAACTTGCATGTCCTAACCTTTCTATCAATCAATATCCATAGAGGTCACTTGCAATTCGCGGCCACCAATGGTTTGTACGAAATGACTGTCACAATAGGGACAGATAAACTTGTAATTTTCTACAGGAAATGTTTTATCACAATCTAAGCACTTTCCTTCAATAGGAATAGTGTTGATTTCAATACGTGAGCCTTCTGCTGCGGTCCCCTTTGTAACGGCTTCCCAACAGAAAAGAAGGGAATCTGGTTCCACACCACTCATAAGACCCAAATCGAGTTGAACAGAATGAATCACAGATGCATCGTGTTGGCGCAATGTATCAAGGGCCACATCAAGTATGCCTTCTGCTATAGACATCTCATGCATGGTATGCCTCATATACAGCTTCAAGCATCATAGTAGTCGTTACAGAACCTACACCACCAGGTACAGGAGTAATAGCTGATGCAATATCTTTTACAGCGTCATAATCAACATCACCTACGGTTTTACCTTCAAGCTCATTGATGCCTACATCAATAACAACGGCACCAGGCTTAATCATATCTGCTGTAATCATATGCGCACGACCAGCTGCAGCAATAACGATATCGCCACGTTTTACTTGTTCTGCCAAATCAGGGGTTCTAGAATGGCACATTGTAACAGTACCATGTGCACCAAGGGTCATAAGAGCTACTGGTTTGCCAATAACTTGGCTACGACCGATTACTACCACATGTTTCCCTTCTACAGGAATATCGTAGTGATTCAAAATCGCCATGCACGCTTTAGCAGTACAAGGGGCAAAACCACCTTTACCTGCAGTTACAAGGCCAATATTATACGTAGTTAAACCATCGATATCTTTTTTAGGATCTAGCATATCGATAAGAGCC
This sequence comes from uncultured Veillonella sp., assembly GCA_934183145.1. GTDB lineage: Bacteria > Bacillota > Negativicutes > Veillonellales > Veillonellaceae > Veillonella. The sequence goes on along the minus strand of CAKPSA010000073.1, from coordinate 1,191 downwards.
TCAGTATCAATGTGTTTAGGCATCGGCATTAACGGCAGAATACCATGGACTGCTGCATCATTATTTAAAGCTTGTAATGCTGTAACTACTTCATCCTGTGTAGCCGTTTCAGGTAATTGTTTTAATACAAAGCCATAGCCAAAATTCTTTGCTGTCTTTTCCATAAATGTAGCATACATATGAGCACCGTGGTCTTCACCAACGAGCAATACTGCCATAGTAATTACAGAGTCTCCTACTGCTGCAACTTTTTCTTGTAAAATCGCCTTGTGAGCATCTGCTACTGCTTTACCGCGTAATTCGATCATGTGTATCTCCATTCATTCAAACTATCTATAAAATAAGGTGCCTCCGGAGAGGCACCTAAGTCTCTTATTCTATTATATAACGAACTGTCTATAATTTCTAATTATGACCGAATTCGTTTTATCTACGGAAATGAACAGTAATTGCTGTACCAGCCTGAACAGTTGTACCGCTACTTTCATCTTGAGATGTAGCCGTACCAGTTCCATCCGGTTTAAAAGCAAGTCCCGCCTTATGTAACCAATCACGCACTTCACCATAGGTAAAACCAGTAAAGTTAGGCAATGTAACAGAACCATCACTTCCCGGTTTTGGTTCAGGTAATGTATTAGCAGCTTTAACAGCTACTGGTGTACTTTCTTTAACATACGGACTCATTTGGTAATACCGTACAAGCTGAGATACGATGTCCTTAAATACAGGGGCTGCAATTTGACTACCATAAAAAGAACCCTTTTGTGGGTCATCAATAACGACAAGAACTACAAATTTTGGATCCTCTACAGGTCCAAAACCAATAAAGGACGCAATGTATTGTCCGTCGAGATAACCGCCATGTTTGGTATCTAGTTTTTCCGCCGTACCCGTTTTACCACCGAAGTGATAACCTTCTACCATCGCTTTTGTACCGCCACCTTCAGATACTTCTTTTTCTAGAATATCTACAATGGTTTTAGCGGTTTCCGCCGGAACTGGTTGTCCTACAACAGATGTTTCAGTCGTACTTGTTACATCGCCTTGAGAGTTACTATAAGACTTGATGATATGTGGTTTCATCATAGCCCCACCATTAGAAAGTGCACCAAAGGCGCGAACCATTTGTAATGGTGTAACCGCAATACCTTGACCAATGGACATAGTAGCAACGTCTAGCTTACTCATATC
>CAKPSA010000072.1 GCA_934183145.1 uncultured Veillonella sp. | reverse complement strand
TTCTACGCAAGTTTACCATTGCGTTTACGATTTCTAATTTGTTCTTCTTCAGCACGAGCTTTCAAAGAAAGATCTTTTTCAGTACCTACATAACGACCATATAAGAAATAGTAAGCAACGAAGGCAAGAAGCGCTACTACAACCGTAACATGGAACATGCTTGTATAACCTACTACCTCTTTAATGGCACCTAAGATGTATGGGCCAAAGCCTAAGCCCATATCTAGGGCAATAAAGTATGTAGATGTGGCAACACCAATACGGTGAACCGGCACAATTTTAACAGTCACAGCTTGACCGTTTGACATAAATGTACCGTAACCAAGACCAACAAACACAGCAGATAAGAGAATAAGCCATGTAGAGTGAGCGATGGATAATAAGAAAATACCAAGTGCTAAAGATATGAAGCAAGGGTAAAGAACGAAGTTTTCCCCTTTCATATCAAATACAATACCAAGTAATGGTCTTGTTATAGTAATAACTACAGCATATACAACGAAGAAGAACGTACCAGCTAAAATAAGATCTAAATCTTTTGTATAAGCTGCCATAAAACCGATAACACCAGAGTATGCAAAACCTACTAGTATAGAAACAAGACTAATAGAATTCATACGTGGTTCGATATAATCGGAAATTTTAATACCCTTATGTTCTTCAGAATCAATATCAAGCTTAGGTTCATCAAATTTCATGATAACGGAACCGATGCCACAAAGGATGATAAGGGCAACGCAGAATGCGATGATAAAGTCATAGCCAAGACTATGTAGCATTAAAATACCTAAGAATGGACCTACCGCAGCGGCAAGAGATGTAGATAAACCATAGTAGTTAATGCCTTCACCACGGCGTGACATAGGAATAATAGCGGCTACGATTGTACTTGTAGCTGTAGATGTAATACCGTATGCAAAACCATTTAAGAAACGAACACTGTCGAGCATCAATAGATTAGGTGTGTAGAAGTACATGGCTGTTGAAACCAAATAAATCAACAAACCAAGATACAACATCTTCCGACAGCCCAAGATACTAATGAACCGCCCCGCTAACAAACGAGCAACAACGGTACCAATAATATAAATACCAACGGCCAAGCCAGCTTGACTTGCTGTAGCATGAAGATTATCCTTTGCTACTACCGCAATAATAACGATTAATAAGTAATAAATCAAAAATACTAAGAAATTAATCAAAGTATCGAGGACAAAGGATCTTGTCCATAAGGCCTCTTTAGCCTTATCCATAATATCAACTCCATTTTCTTAAACTATTGTCAACCATTTTCGACAACGATTAATTATAAACCTCTCATTCTAGAAATCAAGAATTAAAATGTTATACACCTCATCACTTTTATTTATAATAAGATATATGTAATCAATTATTATATAGTTATATTCAATTTGATAATTCACATTAAATTTTGATAATAAAAACACCTTTGACTGTTTATATGGCATCATTAAAGATACAATATAACAACAAAGGTGTTATTTATACATATTAAATTAGTTTACTTATCAAGATTATTTCGTTTGTAATCCACAAGCCTTAAAGAAGTTTTTATAAGCTTCAGCTTTTTTAGCAAGGCTCAACGGATACGCACGAGATGTAGATGGTAATCTTGTTAACGTCAACTCACGACCGTTAAATACAAAAGGAATGGTCTCCCCTGTTTTAGGTAATTTAACCTTTTCTGGTAGAAGGCTCAACAAGATTTCTGTGGCCTTACCACCTGTGGTGCCAATGTGTTTACAGTCTGGAATTTGTTCCAACACTTCTGCCAATGGTACTGGTTCAACCACCTTAAGAAATGCATCTGATGCATTCCCCTTTTCGCGTATAGCTTTTAATACAGTAGGACAGGAAGCAATCCCCGATTCAGATAAGAACGCTTTAATCTTATCTGCATCAAAGGCTTTTTCCTCACCTTTTCTAAAGTGTTCCTTATCGTCAAAGAATACTAAGCCATACACGCGCCACATATCATTTTGAAAGTTAGGATAATGAAATTCCATAGATCGCTTTTCGGAAGTTGGTGGGAATGTCCCCATCATCATCACCATCGTGTTCTTTGGTAAGAACGGTGGAAATGGTCTCGTTTCAATTGTTTCTGCCACAGAGCATCAACTCCTTTCACAATCTAGTATGAACTCAACGTTCAGCATAATATATGAATTATATCACATATCCAAATCCATTAACTAACAGACTAAGCATTACATCAGTAATCACGTACTAATCATATACAGTCTTTATTGACCAATTGGTTGGGATACTAATGTATTAATATGATCAAATCCTACTGGTGCAGGAGATACGAGGTACAAGCATACAACAGCCGCTACAGCAAAGCCAATCGCTAAGTAGGAGAAACTGCCATGACGTGGAAACTCATACAGACCAAAGAGACGAATACCAATAGCCGCACCAATAGCGGTAATCAAGGATGGTATAGAGAAGATATTGTAAAAACCAAATACCACCATAAGACCAGCGTATCCACCAACTACAGTAATCATTGGTAACATGCGGTCCATTGGATTTGGAATGGAACGTGTAAGCGCTGCTGGATAATAAGAGGCTTCTACGCCAAACATACCCAAGAACAAGTTGAAGTCAGCCCAAATTGTTTCCCATGCACTTCTAAAAGCATCTCGATGGTTGCCTACATACCACGCAAAACCTGTAATAATTAAGATAGCTAAACCAGCACAGATGAAATAGTATTCACTAGGAATTTTAGGGCCCGCATAAGCACCTACAGCCGTTACAACAGCACTTAAAACAGATGTAACAATAACGCGATGCAAACGAGGTCGCTTATTTTCAGGAATGCGTTTGTATACAGTAGCTAACAATTCTAGTACAAAGCAGGCCATAAAGATGGCAATCCCTGCAGCTGGCACAAAGAACGCAGCAACTAAACTCAAAATAAATGGAATACATAGACGCCATTTAGGGAATAATACAAGATCTTTATAGTCTAAACGAACATCTTGTGTTTCCATTGTAAAGTTGTTGTACACCACAAATAGCAGCATAAAGGCGATAACATCAATAGCATTAGCACCCCAAATCAATAGTGTTGGTACTATGATCATCGACAAGGCCACCCCAGATACACGGGATAAACCAGCGGCAGCTATGCCAAGTAAGAAAAACGGTATTAAAGCAGATATAATTTCAAGCATAATATTCCTCCCATCATTGTATAAATTTAAGTATATAGTATCTACCTCACTACATCAAGGAGAGATATATTTTTTCGTAGCTAGCCGCTTTCTTACGGCAGAAGTAGAGCAGCCCATCATTTGTGCAATTTTGGCAACACCATACCCTTGAGCACGTAAGTTTTTCATTCTATTTTCGTCTAATTCTAATGTATTTGAACGAATTTCTATTCCTTGTTCCCGTAAGTAAATCGCCACCGTAGAGCCCCGTATCCCATAGGCCAAACCTATATCATCTGTACTCATATGATGATGAATATACAAGTACGCCATCTCTTCCACCTTTCGAGATGTTTTTGCTTTAAGCGTTGTACACATTCCCATATGGCGCAATATATGATGTACCTTCCATCGGGATATGCCATACATGTGCGCAATAGAATCCGACGTATTTCCACTTTTATAAGCCCTACAAATACGCACCGGATCGATAGCTATATTCTTTGATGATCGTTGACAAGCCAATCCATATTCTTTCATACGACTTGCCATCGTCGTAATCGATACATCATAACGCTTTGCTAACGAGTGCAAAGACCACTTTCCAGATTCATATAGAGCTTGTACATGAACCATATTAATATCCTTCTTCAAAGGTCTTCGATCGATTTCATACTCTTTCATGCGGCGCATAATAGTATCTACACTGCACTGAAAATACTCTGCTACATCGCGAATACTCCACTGTTTCTCTACGTATAATTGTTCCAATAACTGTTTAGGTATAACGCGTACATTACGATACATAATATCACCTTTCCTTATGGACGAACTCCTTTCCCTATTATTGTGAAAGTTCCATCAAGAAAAGACAATATAAAAGAGGTTCCTAATAGTAACATAGGTGACCAATAGGAACCTCTTTCCATATGTAATTATATGCACCACATACGATAGGTGTAATTTTAATTGCTATCACAATATCCGGGCATAAACCATCCATATTCTACGTACTAAGAAACTAGTACTACATTTTATTACTAACCTTTTTGATTAGCGATATCTCCGTTCAAGAGCTTTAGGCTTACCTAAAATGATAGACCATTTCATCCCCTCTTTTAGGGCATGATTAGCTTTTCGTTTACGAGTTGAAGTTACAGCTGGGGTAGTTGTAACGCCTACACTCTCAAAAAGCACTCGACCCTCTTTAGATGCTTTATCGCGTTTAAACTCGGCCAATCGTTCTGTTAAGGAAGGGCCTGTAACAGCTTCTCGAGCCGAACGAGTCGTATTCGTAGTAAAGCTAGTTGATTTACTCGATGTATGCTTCGAATCAACATCAGCATCTTGCTTAGTTGTAGACGCTTCATCGTAATGATGATTCGTCACTAACACTGTTTTAGTATCATCATTATTTGGATGCTCTTCAACATGTTTTTCAGATGTCTCCGGATCATCATATTGAAACAGTCTTCCACCCTTTTTTCGTAAAGGGGCCTCAGGATGCTGATTCTCAATCGGTCTATTTTTAAAAACTTCTCGATAGAAATCATCATCATACAACAAATCCTTAGGCGAAGGTTCTACAGGCTTTTTCTCTATGGAGATACCATATTCACGCTCCATATCCTCCCAAGTCTGGCCAGAGCTCGAACTTTCATAGTTATCATAGTCTTCAGACTCTTCTGTATTCTTACTTTTTATGATAGAAAAAGCAATGTACGCGATGATACCTAGAACAAATATAGGGTTATGCGAAAAAATGGATAGCACAGAAGACAAAATAGAGTCCATAGCTACTCCTATTCACTATCTGCTAAATTTTCACGCATTTTAGTGTCTGCAATAATATTATTCATATTGTAGTAATCCATAACGCCAAGATTACCATTTCTGAAAGCTTCTGCCAATGCTTTAGGAACTTCAGCTTGCGCTTCCACAACCTTAGCTTGCATATCTTGTGTTTTAGCACGCATTTCTTGTTCTGTGGCAACAGCCATAGCACGGCGTTCTTCGGCGCGAGCTTGCGCGATTTTCTTATCTGCTTCCGCTTGGTCAGTTTGCAATTGAGCACCGATGTTACGTCCTACATCAACGTCCGCAATATCGATGGACAAGATTTCAAATGCAGTACCCGCATCAAGACCTTTACCCAATACAGTACGGGAGATGTGATCTGGATTTTCCAATACATCTGTATGCTCTTCAGAGGAACCTACAGTCGTTACGATACCTTCACCAACGCGGGCGATAATCGTAGCTTCACCAGCACCACCAACGAGTCGGTCAATATTTGCACGTACAGTTACACGAGCACGAACCTTAAGTTCGATACCATTTTTTGCTACTGCAGAGATAATTGGTGTTTCAATCACCTTAGGATTAACGGACATTTGAACCGCTTCCAATACATCACGACCTGCAAGGTCAATAGCAGCAGAACGTTCGAATGTCAAAGGAATAGATGCGCGTTCAGCGGCAATCAAAGCATCTACAACGCGGTCAACGTCACCACCTGCAAGGTAATGTGCTTCTAGCTGATTTACATTAACATCAAGGCCTGCTTTATTAGCTTTAATCAAAGGCATTACGATTTGGGATGGATTTACACGACGCAAGCGCATACCTACAAGTGTAAAGATACCAACATTAACGCCTGCTGCAAGAGCAGATACCCAAAGGCCTAATGGCACAACATACAAGAACACCATAATCCCAATCAG
>CAKPSA010000071.1 GCA_934183145.1 uncultured Veillonella sp. | reverse complement strand
TTACCTTGCTCACGCAATTTATTGCGGTAATCAATTTCAATCATTTCCTCTGCAGGAACAGCAAATAGTACAACATCGCCTGCTAATTCGTCCATCACTGTTTGTAGGCCTATAGCTACGGCAAACATATTGGTAATTTGTACATTATGACCACAGCAATGAGCAGCCCCTGTTAAATCATCGGCACGAGGATGGCGAGGACAGAGAATGGCGTCTAATTCCCCAACCATGGCAACCGTATATTTACTATCTCGGCCTTTCATTCTACCTTTTACACCTGTCAGTGCATGACCTGTAGTATAAGAAATGCCAAGTTCATCAAACATAGCTTGAACCTTTTTAGATGTTTTTACCTCTTTAAAACCTAGCTCAGGTTCAGCCATAATAGATTCTGCTAATTCTCGTAAACGCGGTTGTGCATCAACAATAGCTTTACAAACACGTTCTTTAACTTCTTCCTTTGTCATACGGCTCATAATATCTCCTTTATAAAATCGACCGTATAAAATACGGTCGATCATGGAATCCTAATGTATAGATATCTTTTGAAATATAAATCTATAATTATATCTTAACATAGTTTAGACATCTAACATTATGATTTAGTATTAAATTAAACCTTCTAAATGAAGTACTAATTGTGCTAATGCTGTTGCACAGATGAAAGTACCTGCTGTTACAGCTAGTGCAACAGGAATAATACGCCAAGATAATCGACGGAATGCACCAAGGTCTTTACCTAAGGATAAACCTGCATAAGCAAGTACAGGTGTTGTTGTTGCAAGGAATGTAACTTGGCTAGTTTTATCAATAATCCATTCTTGGCCAGGCATACCTGGTAAGGATGCAATAACACCAACTAAAGATACCCAGAATACCATAGGCAATTTATTAGCATATGGCAAATTAGAGATCAAAGCACCAATTGTAGCTAGGACTGCCAAGATAGCTACGCCAACTAAACTATCGCTAAATAGATGTTTGCCATCCATTACATTACCTACTGCAGTGATGATAGCAGCAATACAGATAACGATGACAAATTGTGTTAATTTTTCGCTTTTACTCATGACTTGCTGCCTCCTCTGCTAAATCTTGTTCACGTGTACGACCTGTAAAGAAATTGTATGTTTTTTCCATAACAGGTAAAGAAACAAATAGACCAAAGTATACGCCTAGAACGGTAGTCAACAAGTTTGCAGCCCCAGCAAGCGCCATAATTTGTTGTTCGTAATCTGGATATACTGCAATGATTGGAGCTGTAGCGGCAGCCATCATACTAGCACTACCTACACCAGCGCCCATAGCTAGTGCCAATGGATGGAACCAACCAGATTGTGCCAACATACCAGCCAATACGGAGGACCACATAGCACCAATAAGAACGCCACAGATGTACATGCCCATAACACCACGGCCCTCTGGAGAGCTAAAGCCAAATTTGTCGATAATAATCGCTACATTCGGTTCACGGTCTACAGAGTAACAAGCACCTACTGCTTCGCGACGCATACCTACCAATAAAGCTACAGGTAAACCGAATACAATAGTACCAAAGAAGTGGCCCAGCTCTTGTAATAACAATGCCCAGCCTGCACTTGTAAGAATACCAAGATTTGGACCAATACCTAAACCTACTTTTACCATCAAGATCATAACGGCAATACCGATATAATCAGCAGATTTTTCCATCTGTTTAATGGTTAGGATTTTAAATTTAGGAATAGAAATTAATAAACCTAGAATCAATGTGTACAATAATGGCAATAATACAACAGGACCTAGTTTTTTTATGCCTATAAATTCAGCGACTACGGTTAGTACGAGCGCTAGAAAATGTATTTTGAGATTTCCCAAAAGCTGCATAATGACCTCCTATAAAAACATATAATATAATATTGTTATATTATAAATAATTTTTATCAAAGATGTCAATTACAGATGTACATTTGTCTATTAGGATTATCTTTTTTCAATCATATAAATACCCTTTTCAGCATCAATTACCTCAATAACAATATTTTCTATCATTGACGGTTTCACTTTATGAAACCTTTGATCTTGTTCATCATAATAAATGGCCCATTTAGACATACATGCCGGAATAGTGTCACTATAATAATCTTTACCCCTCCAAATAGCATCATCTCTAAAATAACTTAGTCCATCTTTTACTAATTCTGTATCTAAACAAAATTCACCAGCTAGACTAATATGATTATCTAATAGAAGATCTCTAACAATGATAGCTTCATATTCCCAACTTAGAAAACATAAGTATTCAAAATATCTAATTGCTATCTTAGGATCCCAACGATTGTTCAAGACCATAGTTTGAAATAACTTATTTACTAACCCATAATCAGAAAATATATAATAGTCATTAGTTAAAAGGAAATTATATATTAGTTGAATTTCTTGTAAATCTAAAGTTTTATCATCATTTATTTTTTCTACAGGCAACGAAGAAAATATTTTATCCATATAGTACCTCATAATATATTTCAACAAAAGGCAGTTTGATCTCTCAAACTGCCTTTTTACTATCATTAAATTATGGAATTTAAAAACTTAACGCTTTGTAATGGTTTACCGATTTCTTGCTCGCAGTAGGCAAATAACAGCTTTTCTAGTTCCTTCCAAATTGTTTTGGGAAGTTCTATAGGCGTGTCTTCGCCCCACTGATAACCAAGAATTTGAGGTAATCCAGCTTTCACAGAACGAGAAATACTAAGATTCGTTGTTTCTTTAACCTGCAACCAGAATGGATCAATACCATCTTGATGGGTAAAAGCATTAGCCCTAGGCACAACTCCCGCTAAGGACAGCAATTGCCACCCAAGCATTATCGTTCCTAGCTGTACATTACGACGACGAATTTGCTTGGAGTAGTTTACAATGGTATCAAATACCTTGCGATCTACATCGTACATAGCAACTAGTTCTTGGATGAGCTCACTTGCCACTGCAGCGTAAGCAATATTATCTAAATTCACATCTAACGATTCTACCACATAGGAACCATCAATTTGCGTCACATTTACATATTCACCATCAGGTACCACTGTGATGTACATGGCACTAAAGGGGCGTAAATAGGAACTATTACGCATAGTCATCATACGCTTATGCGGTATGGATGCACGAATGAGCCCCAAGCTAGGTGTGATAAAAGTAAATACGGAGTATAGCTTATATTTTTTTCGACTAATGACGATGGCAGGTGTGTTAAAACCACCATTAAGCTTCTTCATGTTCTTCTTCCGTTGTTTCCTCTTCAGGTAAAGGTGTTACTTTAATACGAGAAACGCGATACCCTTGCATTTGTGTTACTTCAAAGGTATATCCCAATGCATCCACAGTATCACCAACGATTGGTGTCCGTTCTAAGAGACCAAATACATAGCCCCCGATTGTATCAGAGTCGGAATCGTCGATTTCAACATCCATCATTTCCTCTACTTCGTCTACGAGGACCTTACCATCAAACTCGAAGGATCCATCTGCATAAGCAATTTTAGCTGGTAAGTGTGGTTCATGTTCGTCTTGAATATCCCCAACGAGCTCTTCAATAATATCTTCAAGACCTACGAGGCCTACCATACCGCCGTACTCATCTACAACAACAGCTTGATAGATACGACGAGTTCTCATGTATTGTAGTAATGTAGATAATTTCATTACCTCTGGCACAGTTAAAATATCTCGTTTTACATTACGTAAATCCTTACGCGCTTGGTTAGGACGTTCCATTAGGTCCTTAATATGAACAAGACCAATGATATGATCCTTATCCTCTACACATAGAGGATAACGAGTATGTGCCTTAGAACGAATAAATTTCATCGCTTCATCGTAACCGTCTTCAACGAAAATACAGTCCACATCTTGACGCGGTACCATAACCTCTTTAGCTCTACGGTCTACAAAGTTAAATACATTGTCAATTAACTCCGATTCCACTTGGTCTAGTTGACCTTCTTCATGGCTTCGAGAAATCATCATACGGATTTCTTCTTCAGAGTATACTAGGTCTAGCTCTGTTAAATATTTTGTTTTGTAAAATCCCAAAATAACTGTGGAGATTTTGCTAGCAATCCAAATAAACGGATATACCAAACGACCTGCCGCTACTACGATACGGCAATAGGTATTTACGTACTTTGTTGGGAAGGATAAGCCTAATGCTTTAGGTACGATTTCACCAAAGATAAGAACAATTAAGCTAATAAATAGCAGTAAAAGTATATCTAGTACCAAGTGCATCCATGTGCTATGTAGATTAAATACCGCCACAAGTTGATCTACGATATTATCAAATACATAGGTACCAGTACCTGCAAGAGCTAAAATAAAGAATAAAATCAAAAACTGAGTCGTATTTAAGAAATACTCAGGGTTTTGATAGAGCTTTAATAAAAACTCTCGATCCTTTTCCAAGAGGATATCCATATCCTCTACATGCTCTTTACGAAGGCGGGCAAAGGAGAACTTTGCAACTACAAAAAAGTTAATTAAAAATATACATACAAGACCAAACCCTATGGGTAACAGGCCATCTACACTATCCATCTTAATTCCTTTCATACAATTGAGAAAACAAGTTAGTTTTTATTATAGCAAAAATTATTTTCTATAACCAAGTTCAGATAACATGCCAGATTTATTACGCCAATCCTTTTTAACCTTAACCCAAAGGTCTAAGTACACCTTTGTAGCCAATAGTTTTTGAATATCTGCACGCGCTTCAGCACCGAGTTGTTTTAACAAGGCCCCTTTTTTACCGATGATGATGCCCTTTTGGGAATCTCGTTCACAGTAGATAGTAGCGCGAATATAGGTTGTGCCATCATCACGAGTTTTCATTTCATCTACATCTACAGCGATAGCATGAGGAATTTCATCACGAGTAGACAATAAGATTTTTTCGCGTACAATATCGGAAATAATTAAACGTTCTGGTTGATCCGTAATCATATCTTCTGGGAAGTATTGCGGACCTTCAGGTAATGTTTCCTCTAATACCTTAAGAACTTCAGTTAAGTTCTCTTTATCTTTAGCAGAAATAGGAATGACCCCTGCAAATGGATATGCATCTTGATAAGAAACAATGGCTTCTAAAAGCTCTTCTTTTTTGAGAGTATCAATCTTATTAACTACTAAGAATACAGGAACCTTTACACGTTTCAATTGTTCAATAATGAAGTTATCCCCAGGGCCGCGCTTTTCATTACCTGCTACTACAAATAAAACAGCTTCTGTTTCTTTTAAGGACTCAATAGCAGCGTCTACCATGAATTCACCTAATTTATGTTTTGGCTTATGTACACCTGGTGTATCCATGAAAACAATTTGTTTTGCTTCATCTGTATATACACAGATAATACGGTTACGCGTTGTTTGAGCCTTATCGGATACGATAGCGATTTTGTCGCCAATAAGGGCATTAATTAATGTAGATTTACCAACATTAGGGCGTCCTACAACGGCAACAAAGCCAGATTTAAAATGTTCGTTCTTATTCATTGTATGGTGCATCCTCCCGCACATAACCGAGGTTACCTAAGATAAATTCCTCTTCGGTACGCATCTCTTTTTTATCTTCGTCGTTCATATGGTCATAGCCTAAGATATGTAAGCAGCTGTGAGTCGTTAAATAGGCTAATTCTCGTTCAAAGCTATGTCCATATTCAATAGCTTGTTCACGAGTGCGCTCTAAAGAAATAATCATATCCCCCAGTAAGTGATGTTCCTCTTCACTACCTTCGTAATCGTCCCCTTCATTAAGAGCAAAGGACAACACATCGGTAGGTCTATCGATACCGCGATATTCCTTATTAAGCTCGTGAATCTTAGCATTATCACAGAGTAAAATACTCATTTCATCTTCTTCAAGACCATATACGCGACTTACTTCATCACAAACTTTACGGATAACGGCCTCAATATTGGAATCCTCTTGAATTCCTTCATCATAGCTAATATGTATATACATGCTTATCCTTTCGCTATATTCTCTTTGGATACTGCGTTAG
>CAKPSA010000070.1 GCA_934183145.1 uncultured Veillonella sp. | reverse complement strand
TCCGTAACAGCTTCACAAATAATCGTATCGATAACAACGGAGTCCGTCGCTTGTTTCATATAGGTAAACAAGCTTTCACCTAAATTCTTAGATAAATCTATAAACTTGAGGCCTCCATTTTTATAATCAACTAGTTGTTTACCAAATGGACTTGCATCATGCAAGGTACCTGTTCTAGCACCGGGATCTTTGAATGCCTTAACTACATGATTAGCAATATAATCATGAATGGCTTGATCTCCAACCTTTAATTCATGTTCAGAGTATACGGCTAAAGAGGATGTAAAATCGAAAATCTCTAGCGCCGCCTTATTAATCTGCATGATGCCTCCTTATAATAGTAAAAACGATTACCCTTTATTATACCACTCTTTTAGCTTTCTTTTATCAACTTTTGAACATTCTGTAAGAGGTAACATAGTAATAGAGTAAACAGATTTTGGCCATTCTATGGAAGGTCTATGATGCCGAATTGTTTCCATAACATCAGCTACTAGAACATTATCCTCTAACACCACATACGCCACAAAATCTTCCCCTTTTACATCATCTATGATATCGATAATAGCTACTTCTGAGACACCATCTATAGATTGCAAATAGGCTTCCATGGAGGGAATGGATATTTTATAGCCCCCCTTGTTTACCACATCGCCTTGTCGCCCTGTGAACATAAGGTACCCTTCTGAATCAATATAACCACAATCATTTACCGTATATGTATCTGAAATACCTTCAATATGATACTTTGTAGTTACATATATAACCCCATCATCCGCTTTAATTCGGACCGTTGGGAATGGCCTGCCCACAGTGCCTTCTCGGTCTAGCCACTCTTTACCTGTGCAATAGCTTATATAGTTAAGCTCCGAAGCACCATAATACAGAATAAACTCCATATTAGGACATAGCTGCTGCAACTGTTCCATCAAATGACGATCAAGCACTTGTGAGCCAGCAATAATATAGTTAATCGCAGATAATTTACATTTACAATGCCTTACGAGCAATCTAAGTTTTGTAGGAAGAGCATAGATATGATCTACTTTATATCTTTCAAGCAGCTCAATCCATCGAGTAGGACGCAAGGAACTCGTAGTAACAATAGTTCCCCCTGCCCATAAGACAGCAACAACCATATTACTAACACCAGTAAAACTAAAGCTGCCTTGCAAAAAGATTTTTGTATCTTCATTTATATGAAAGATATTATTTTGAATATCAAAAAACTCTCGCCACGATTCCTCTTTTCTCCACAACGGTTTAGGGCGCCCCGTAGTACCTGATGTAAGTACACCAAAATCAGTTAATGGTAACACGCCTTCATCAGCTATAATATGAGCTAACTCGTCTATATACTCAGTATCCATTTCATTATGGCATACCATGGGAATATAGCCGGTATACAATGCACCTAACCAATGTACAAGTTGTTTCACAAAAGATTGACTCTGGATCAAAAGAACTTTATTTTTTAATGTTTCTTTAACTTGAGTAAGATGTACAATACGACTAGTATCATCAAATTTCATTGAAAGAATAACATCATACAATTCCCCATATGTATACTGTGTATCATCTACAATAAGAGCAACCTTATGAGGCTTTAACTCTTTATATTGTCGTAACTGTTCAATAATTGTCATTTTACATTCGTTCCATAATCAAAGCAGTTCCTGTACCACCTGCGCCGGCAATAGCACATAAACCATAGCGTCCATTACAAGATTCTAAAGCTGCCATACAATGAAGGGCTAATATAGCGCCAGAGCAGCCATAAGGATGACCATATGCTAAAGCACCACCAAGCATGTTATATTTTTCCATGTGGTTAGGATACGCCTTATTAAAGAGCACATCAATAATAGCAAAGGCTTCATTCCATTCCACTACGTCCATATCATCCATGGTTAGGCCTGTCCGTTTCAATATGGCTTTAGTACTCTCAAGAGCACCTTCTGGACTAAACTGAGGGTTACCGGCCCAAGGCATTATATTATGAATTCTAAACGGCCCTTTTTCATTAGATATATATACAAAGGCAGCACCATCATGAGTTAAACAAGCATTACTGGCATTTGTAATAGAGTCCTTACCTAATAAGGGTTTCATCCTAGATAAAAGTTTTTCACTTATCTTTGGTCTAATACATTCATCTACACAGTCTTTTCCATCTATCGTAAAAGGCATAATATGTGATTGTAAAAGTGGATTATCTAAAGCGTTAACAGCTCTTTGATGACTGCCAATAATATATGGATATAACTCTTCCTTTGTTACATTATGCTTATGAATCGTTCGTTCTGCACCTTCTAACATAGCTAAAGGAGAACAATCTTGAGGGCTAAACTGAGCAACCTTATATAGGCCTTCACGATCATCACCAGCTGCATACATCCTATCGGGCTGTAATGAAGAACTTTCAATACCACCAGCAATAGCCGAATCCATAACACCTGATGCAATATGAGTATAAGCCATCTCAATGCTCATTAATGCTGATGCGCATTGCATATCAACTGTAACAGCAGGTGTTGATACTGTTAAATCAGACATTAAACTCATCAAACGACCAATATTCCCGCCTGTACCTACAGCATTACCACAAAAAACACCATCTACAGAACCTATTTCGTACCGTTTGATTAACTCATCAATTAACTGAGCGCCCAATATCTCAGGTCTTGTATTTTTATATTGTCCATTTAGCACACCTATAGGGCTTCGAAGCCCACCATGAATATATACTGACATATAAGCTCCTATAAGAAAATACAGAAAAGAGGCATTCCAAGGAATGCCTCTTTTCGCTATTACATTCTAAATTTTAATTTTAGTTGCTAACCAAGATGCAACGAGACATTTTACAATATCCCCAGGAATGAATGGGAACATAACCACTGGCAATGCTGCCCAAAGTTCTGTTTTTGTAACAATCATAAAGCCTGCTACACCAAATAGGTATACTACAGGAATTGTAATTACAATAGAACGCCATGCGTAAGAGAAAAAGCTCTTTTTAGAACCTTTAAATACGCTTAATAATGTATAAGCTATTGGCCAAGAGAAGATAAAGCCCCCTGTTGGTCCTAATAATTTGCCAAGACCTGCTGTGCCACCAACGAATACTGGTAAACCTACAGCACCAAGTAAAACGTAAATGATAAATACAATAAATGCATCCTTTGGTTGCAATAATAAACCTGTTAATGTAGCTACCAATGTTAATGCTGTTACCATGGCCGGACTAAATGGCAATGGGAACGAAATATATGCTGAAATACATAATAAGGCTGTTAATAAAGCCATTTTTGTTAAACGTCTTGCTTCCATAATTACCTCTAACTAATACATCTTTGTTTTAAAGATGACAAATCTTCATTCTCACCAAAAAAAGTAGCAGAAAAAGCCAGTGTATCGCCTACATACCCTTCTACTTGATCATCTTCAGATTTTTCAACCAAAGTTACCTTATCATCTGCAATAACAGGTGCATGAAAATAAATAGCCATCTGCTGTGCAGATTTACTAATATTCCAATAATTCCATAAATTTTCTAAAATCATACAACCAGGTACTACATAAGGCGCTTCACGATGAATTTCATTAGTATCGTTAATATCATTTACAAATCGTATAATATCATCCTTAGAGAAAGATATAGTGCGATCATTTTCCTCTTCATAAATTGTTGAACGAATACGAAATTTTCTCGGCACCGGTCGTAAATCAACTATTAAAAAACCTGATTTATCTAGAATACCAATTGTAGTAGTTTTAGCAACTTGATATAAAATACCACTGATAGATTGATTACTACCAGAAGCATCATAATGCATATGCTTAATAACACTATGTCCTGGTAGTCCAAAATCATTATTACATAATGTTGTAAAGAGCGATCTCATATAATCACAGTCCTTTATTTATTCAATAAATTGATTATAATCAACATTATTTTATTAGTCAACAAAATTACCTCTGTTTTGTTGACAATAATACAAGAAATATCGCTACCATATAAAAGAACCTATGGTAATATCCACAGGTTCTTTGTATATACATATATAGATTTACTATTTAAGATCTAGTTCTTTCAAATAAGCTTTGAAATTTTCACCTAACTCTTCATTACGAAGAGCATACTCAACAGTAGCTTTCAAGTAACCTAATTTATCGCCTGTATCGTAACGAATACCTTCATAAGCTAACGCATAAGTATCAGTTTTAGATGCAGCTAGGGCATCAGTTAATTGAACCTCATTACCTACACCTGGTTTTGTATTTTCCAAAATATTGAAAATATCTGGCGTTAAAATATAACGACCTAATACTGCAAGTCTAGATGGTGCATCTTCTTTTTTTGGTTTTTCCACCAAATTATGAACGCGATATAAATTATCCGCTAATGCTTCACCGGATACAATGCCATAAGAGCTAACTTTATCTTCTGGTACAAATTGAGCCCCTAAGATAATACCAGGATGTTCATCGTAACACTCAATTAACTGTTTAAGGCATGGATTTTCAGGATTATATACAATATCATCACCAAGCAACACAGCAAATGGTTCATCACCAATAAAAGCTTTAGCACATAGTACAGCATCGCCAAGACCACGTGGAGCTTTTTGACGAATAAAGTGAACCTTAATATCCGCTAAATCCTTAATCATAGCCAACTGTTTATTTTTACCTTGACTTTGTAAAAGCAATTCTAGTTCAACACTGCTATCGAAATGATCTTCAATAGCACGTTTATTACGACCTGTAATGATTAGGATTTCTTCAATACCAGAATCTAATGCTTCTTTCACAATATATTGGATAGCAGGTGTATCCACGATAGGAAGCATTTCCTTTGGTTGTGCTTTAGTAGCTGGTAAAAAGCGTGTACCAAAGCCAGCTGCTGGAATAACGGCTTTTCTAATACGTTGCATAGTTATCTCCTAATTAAAAGTCTTTGCCAACAAACTTGATCTTCCATTGATCATTGTCGCTTCTATGGGCATCTTTATATGTCAAATACATATCAAAGGAATGCAAATCACGATGCCATGTATAGTATACAGAATCAATATCACCACTCATCATATTGGTTTTTACACTTACAGAGAAGTCATCTAGACGAGTAAATTTATAGCTACCACCATAGATGAGTTCTTTAGGAAGCTCTGTAGTATCAAATCGATATGGAGAATTATTATATGAAATATTACGTTGATTATAGCTAACCCATACATTAGCTCGACTGCCAACTTTGGAACGGAATCGAGCCCCCCAGTAAGGCATACTACGAATCGTATCATTATAACCATAATAATCTCGTTGATACCCACCTAAGAAGCGTAGATTAGCATTTTTACCAAGCTTAATTGGGTCGTGAGATACTTCTGTATAGTATTCTTTATGTGAACCTTTTACAGAACCTTCTTTCCAATAACCAGCATTAACGCCACCACGCACTGTAACTGGAGATTTTCCTACATGATATGTATGCGTATCGAGACGAAGCTCACCAATTTTTTCTACCCATACAGTTTCATCATTATATTCATTAGATTCTTTACTATAACCTATAGATGCTGTAGCCCACGGTAAATAATGACGATATCCAATTTGCGGTTTAAAGCCATTTTTAACGTACCAACGATAGTCGATGTACGCTTCACCATGTTTACCGATTGGATACTCAGTACTACCATGTAATCCAAATCCATCATCACTACTATATGTAGGTTTAGGAATTAATGAAAAAATGCTAAACTTCCCTTCTTTATCATGACGTAAAGATGTCGTATAAGAAGGTAACGATAAAACCTTAAAGTTCTTAATATAGAAGGATGGTTTCTTAATGACTACTTTATCACCAGGATATACTTCTATATCCTGACCTTCTACACGATAATCAGGTGTATGTTTAAAGGCCATCGCATGTTTTGTGGTAAGCATACCTTTTTCCATATGGCCAGTTTCACCATCAAAGGTAGCATTTTGACCTTTTACATAATAAGGATCATTCCATCCAAAGGCTTGGTCCGCTGTAAAGTGATGATCACTTGTACGATAAGTCATATTCTGACCTGTAATATCCTTAGTCTTACCACCATTCTCTAGGTAACGATACCCACCAACAGTACGGTACTCTGTTGTTTTTGTGTTACCTTCAATCCGTGGAGACATTAAGGTTTGATTACCTTGAGTCACTACTACATCACCTTGTGCATATACATCACCAGTGGACCCAATATAAGACATTTT
>CAKPSA010000069.1 GCA_934183145.1 uncultured Veillonella sp. | reverse complement strand
TTTTGTGTTTGGCGTAGGTAGTCCCATGAGTGTAGTGAAGCCCTTATTATGGCTATTAGAACCGTATATCGTATATAAAGCTTATTTATGGGCGCTCCGCTTTATAGCTCATCCGTTGACGTGGGAAGGCGAGATAGACTTATTCTCCTTGACCTTAACGGTGCTGCTCATCCTTGATGCGGTGGCGTTGCCATTGGTGATTTTGTATTGCCCTGGCTTGAACCCTGGTAAGCGCGTCCCTGATTGGATTCGGCGCTTAGGTACGCCTATCTACATCGTTCATAATTGGCTCGATGGCAAGGTGGGCGGCGGTACGTCCACACCGATTGTATGGCTCCGCAAAGCCTTACATTCCCTATTATTGTTCATCTATCTTCTCATCCCGCTCTACGTAGGCGGTCATCTCGTAATGGGCCTCGTGGTAGCGCTCATGTATGATGTCCTCGTCTGGGCCCATGGAGGTGTGTAGTGGCTACTTGTGAATGGCCGACGACGCCCTTGTATCAGGCGTATCACGATCATGAGTGGGGCCGTCCTATTCATGATGATCGATTGCAGTTTGAACATCTCTGTCTTGAAAGCCTCCAATGTGGGCTCAGTTGGCTTACGATTTTGAATAAACGAGACATCATCCGTAGCTGCTTCGACCACTTTGATATTGATGCGGTTGCTGCCTATGATGAAAGTGACGTCGAACGAATTATGCAGACCGAGGGCATGCTCAAGTCTCGGCCAAAAATTGAGGCCATCATCAATAATGCTTCTGCTTTTAAACGTATTCAAGATGAATTTGGTTCGTTTTGCAACTATATCTGGGCTTTCACAGATAATAAAACCATTATTTATGAAAGCCATCCCGATGGGCATGTGCCAGCAAAGAATGGCCTATCCACGCGGATTAGTAAGGATTTAAAGAAGCGAGGCTTTAAGTTTGTAGGCCCCGTTACTATTTATTCCCATCTGCAAGCTAGCGGTCTCATCAACGATCATGGTAAGGACTGTCCTTGTTTTGACGAGATTAATAAGACCGCAGATATTGTCCGATTGCCTGCAGACGCTGAGGATTAATACAGGTTGTAACGTATTTGTATAATCGTTAGTTAACAATAGTTTTTATACATGATTGGTTTTACAAAATTGAACTTGTGTTAAACCGCACTTTAAGGTGTACACTATAGTAGATGGAAAGATAGCGTTCCATCATATGTCGGCCCGCTTTATATACAAACACATATATTCTCTCTCTCCAAAGCGGGTCTCTCATATACTTCTCTCTCAAAGCTATAAACACAACATGAAGCCTCTATCCTTCACGGGATAGGGGCTTTTTGCTATATGTTTTATCTAGAGCCATATAACTGTATAGATTGGTTGTATACTATGATAAATTGATTTATTTCGATATAGTTGGTATACTGATGATGAAATAAGCTATTACTTTCACAATTCAGAAAGGGAAATATATGATTGGTTTAGGCACGGCCATTAATATTGGCCTCATCATAGCCGGCAGCTTGTGCGGCCTCGCATTTGGTCGGTTTATGAAAGAAAATTTGAAACAGACGCTCATGATGGTGAGCGGCATTATTGTTCTCCTCCTCGGGATGAGCGGTGCCATGCAGTATATGCTAGTCATCGTAAACGGCACGATACAAACGACGGGGCCTATGCTCATGATCATTAGTATGGTGGCAGGCGCCGTAATTGGCGAGCTCATCGACCTTAACCGTTGGATTACTGTATTTGGTGACTGGGTGAAAGCCAAAACTGGTAACACTGGTGATCCGCAGTTTACGCACGCTTTTATTACGGCCTCTCTTACATTTACAGTGGGAGCCATGGGCGTATTAGGCTCTATCCAAGACGGTTTGACTGGCAATTACCAAACGCTATTGTTGAAAGGTATCCTCGACGGCATCATTGTTATGGTGATGGTATCCTCTATGGGGAAGGGCGCGTTGTTCTCCTTTATTCCTGTAGGGATTACCCAATGGATTATTACCGCTATGGCACACATCGCGGCACCGTTGATGACACCGAGCGCTATCGATAACCTATCCTACGTGGGATCTATTCTGATCTTCTGCGTCGGTATAGACCTCATCTGGCCTGGTAAAATCCGCATTGCGAACCTATTGCCAGCCATCTTTGTGGCTATGGGACTTACATTCTTGCTGTAAATAAGTGTATATCATCTAAATTGTCTCAGCTAGAATATTAGTTATATTATATTGGCTAAGCTATAATTAACCCTTTATTTGCTACAACTTACTACATCTTATAAGACCTATATTCTCTAACCTTTCACTGCTGTACTTTGCACATGAAAGCCTGGAGAATATAGGTCTTTTTATATTCGTGGCTATTAGTTATATGGATAATTTTTTAAAAGTTAGTATTAAGCTTTGCTTATCTTCAAGTCATGACTAGAACTAGATACATTCCGAAATAGGTGACCAATAGAGTCAGGAGAATAGTAGGATTTGAGTGAGAGTTTAGAGAAATCCTTTACCGAAATCATTTATAGAATAAAGTTATTCCACAATATACTCGTTTTGAAGGTATATATTATTGAGTTATACCTGTAAAACAGGTATAATCAAAGGAGAGATTCTATGATTATCGGCTTTAAAGTGCCCACCAGGTAATCGCTTAGAGTTATTGCAAGGCAATCGCTTTGGCCAGTATAGTTTACGGATTAATAGCCAGTATAGGTTATGTTTTAAAGTGAAAGATATTAATAGTTTTTATGATGTAGAAATTATAGATTATCATTAATAGAGAGGATATATATATGGACAAGTTTATTTCAACACCTACCATTAGTGAAATATTAAAAGAAGAGTTTATGGAGCCATTAGGCCTATCTGCTTATCGATTAGCTAAAGATATACATGTGCCTGTTTCACGTATTCAGGAAATCTTGAATGGGACACGCGCTATTTCAGCAGATACCTCTCTACGTTTAGCTAAATACTTTGGTGTTTCTGAAGGATATTTCTTGCGGTTGCAGATGGATGTTGATTTACGTACCGCAAAGCATAGTGCAGGGATGAAGGAAGTACTAAGCTCTATTGATCATTGTAATGCATTAGAACCTGTAGATTGTCAATAAAATATTGATAGTTTTCGATATATTTGGTACACTTAACTTATAAATATATCGTTATAACATTATGTATTACTATAAGGAGACGCTATGTTATTCGTTGAATATCCTAAATGTACAACATGCAAAAAAGCAAAGAAATTCTTAGATGATCATAATATTAAATACACAGATCGTGACATTAAATCTGAAAACCCTACAGCTGAAGAAATCGCTGCATGGTACCCACAATCTGGTAAAGACTTGAAAGCATTCTTCAATACATCTGGTATGATTTATCGTGAACAACAATTGAAGGATAAATTACCAAACCTTAGCGAAGAAGAAAAACTCGCTTTATTAGCATCCAATGGCATGCTTGTAAAACGCCCTATCTTGGTTCTGGAAGACAAAGTTCTCGTTGGCTTTAAAGAAGCAGAATGGATTGAAGCGTTGAATCTCTAATTTCATATTAGTTAACCGAAAGAACAGGTCCCTAAAAGCCTCCATAGCGAGCTAAGTCGTTTTTAGGGACCTGTTCTTTCTACGTCTAATAAAGAAATAAGAGCTTTCAACTAAAGCTCTTAAGGGAATGTCATTTTTAGAGATAGGGGCTTTTCTTTTTATATGAAATTAGCATCTTCAACTAGGGCCTCTGAGGAAGAGCGTCCATAGCGAGCTAAGTCGTTTTTAGGGACCTGTTCTTTCTACGTCTAATAAAGAAATAGGAGCTTTCAATTAAAGCTCATAGCTTCGAGGTTATTTTTATGAATTTATTCTTTCCCTATTCTATCTAGAGATTATAGTTCTTTATCATTTATCGAAAAAATCAATTTGTATATAATTCGTATATTTTGTATAATATTTACATTATAGATATACCCCTATGGGTACGTAGATTTATAAAATACTTTAGGTTCATAGGGTTTTGAATTAATTTAGGTATAGAGAGTTCTGAATTAATATTGTGTTGTTTTTTGTTTTATTTCCGGAGTAAGTAAGGCCGGTTCTAGTGTATAGAGAGGTCTATATGAAATTTTTACAGTCTTTATCGGCGCAGGTGTCGTTATTTACGCAAGGTGCTATTTTGGCACTAGGTGTTTTATTTATTCTATTAGATGCCATCACAGAGTCATTCAATCCTGTTATTGACTTGGCTTGGGTGACGGTTCTTGTTTGTGGGTTGCCGCTGCTCATCAATAGCGTTCAAAGTATTTTGAAGCATTTAGAGATCCACGCTAATTTCCTTATTGTTGTGGCCATGGTAGCGCTTATTTCCATTGGCGATTATCATACGGCGGCTTATGTGGGCCTCATTGTACAGGCAGGTTTCTTCTTGGAACAGCTTATCACAGGCGAGTCACATTATACCTTAGATGATGATATGCTTCCTGCCATGCCAGCTCAACTCGTTGCTATGCGTCAGGGTATTAACAATTATTCATCTGTCATTGTTGTGGCCGTATTGCTATTATCTATGGGATCCTTTGCATTGACACAGGATTTCATACATACTGTAACCTTGTTATTGGTACTATGCCCATGTTCCTTGGAGCTTATCTTAGTGGCGCTCATGATGGGCTCTCTTGTGGATGATGCATCTCCTGTATCGGAGCTTTCAAAAGGAACAAAGCAATCCCATTTAGGTCTACTCATCGTGTCCATTGTATTCCACATTGCCATCATCGGTGCTGGTGTATTTGGTTTCATCGATCCTGTTACAGCTGTTGCATTGCACGGTTTGGCGCGACTTGGTCTGGTGTATAATTTGAAAGTTCTCAATAGTTCTTTGTGTGTAGCATAGAATGTAGTGCAGTATATATTTTGAGACATAATAAAATCCCCTAGTAACCATGTATTACTAGGGGATTTTTTACGTTCTTACAACAGTTTGTTGTAGATTACTGTTCTTTTGCTTGGGATTTATCACCAAGTGTGAGAAGTAGGAATACGATAGCGAGGATACATGCACCTACGAGGGCTACGAAGCCGCCATCCCAACCATAAAGGTCAACCATGAGACCCATGAAGGCACCAGCACCAGCGGAACCGATGAGGTAACCAAGAAGGCCTGTAAGACCAGTAGCGCCACCTGTTGCTACACGTGGTACCATGTCTGCTGCTTGAAGGCCGATCATCATAACTGGTCCGTAGATGAGGAAGCCGATAGCGATAAGTGCTAAGTTATCGATAAGGATATTGCCTGCTGGGTTGAACCAGTAAACGAGGATTGCCAAGATAACGAATAGCATGAAGCAAATCGTAGCTGGAGCACGGCGGCCGCGGAATACACGGTCACTCAAATAGCCGCTTACGAGCATGCCTGGAATACCAGCCCATTCATACAAGAAGTAAGCCCAACGGGAACCTTCTTTTGTAAAGCCTTTTACAGCTGTCAAATAAGTAGGAGCCCAGCTTACTACACCGTAACGGATGAAGTATACAAAGATATTCGCAATTGCAAGATACCATAAGTATTTGTTATGCAAAATATATTTGTAGAAGATTTCTTTGAAAGTAGTTTTGTTTTCATCACTTACTTCAGCTGCTACTGGTTCGTGCTTGTATTCTTCGATAGGTGGCAAGCCACAGGACTGAGGTGTATCTTTCAACAAGAAGAATGTAACAACAGCTAACACGATAGAAATAAGAGCAGGGAAGAAGAAAATACTATGCCATGTACCAAATAGATAGATACCTAACGTAGCAAGAGGTGCGATGATACCGCCACCAAGGTTGTGGGATACATTCCACCAGGACCACCAAGCGCCGCGTTCAGAACGGGAGAACCAAGTTACCATATTTTTCGCATATGGAGGATAGCCCATACCTTGGAACCAACCATTTAAGAAGGCGAGCACGCACATGATAGGAATACTGCTTAAAACACCAGGTAAGGTGCCGAATAATAACATAACTAAAGCACTGAGCAATAGACCTACTGTGGAGAAGTATTTTGGGTTAGAGCGGTCAGACGCATTACCCATGACAAATTTACTTACGCCGTACGCTACGGATAAGAGGGTCATGACAATACCAAGGTCCGCTTTAGTGTAGCCGTACTCAGCAATCATGTACGGAACAGCCAAACTAAAGTTTTGACGGATCAAATAGAATGTAGCATAACCAATAAAAGTACCTGCAAAGACTTCTTTGCGAAGACGTTTGTAGGTGGAATCGATTTGCCCCTCTGGTAATCGTTCAATATGAGGAGCTGGAGAGAAAATCGACATCATCACACATCCTTTCTACAAAATGTCTTTTTTATCATACCATGTATGACTAAAAGTCGACTAT
>CAKPSA010000068.1 GCA_934183145.1 uncultured Veillonella sp. | reverse complement strand
GAGTTAGCATATTCGTATGCTTTTTCTACATCAATACCATTAGGATTGTAAATATTAACGCTTACGTCGCCGATAGCAACAACTTTAGCGCCTGCTTGAGAGATGAGACGAGCACCTACAGAACCTACGTTACCGAATCCTTGAACTGCTACAGTAAGGTTTTTGATGTCTAAGTTTTTCTTAGCGAGGTAGCTTTGTAATGCGATGAGACAGCCACGGCCAGTTGCTTCATTACGACCTAGGGAACCGCCTACTTCGATAGGTTTACCAGTAACGATACCAGGGCTCCATTCACCTTTTAATGTGCTGTATTCGTCAGCGATCCAGCTCATGATTTGCGCATTTGTATTTACGTCTGGTGCAGGAACGTCAGTATTAACACCGATAATAGGAGCAATACGACGTACAAAATTACGAGTTAAGCGTTCTAATTCGCGAGGATTCAAAGTTTTAGGATCAACTTTGATACCGCCTTTACCACCGCCATAAGGAATGTTAGCGATAGCATTTTTAATAGTCATCCAAGCAGCCAATGCACGCACTTCGTTTTCATCGGAGTCCGGATGGAAGCGGAGACCGCCTTTAGCACTACCACGCAATGTGGAGTGTTGGCAACGGTAGCCTTCGTATACGCGAACTTCACCATTGTCGAGTTGAAGTGGTACGGCTACTTTTAGTTCCCGTTCAGGATGGCGTAATACTTCGTATTCGCTACGAGTATAGCCGAGCTTTTCTGCTGCTACATCTAACGTATTTAGCATGTTTTCATAAGGATTATAACCGCTCATAATAATGACCTCCTGTATATAAGATTAAATGAAGTCTTGCTAATTTTACACATACTGAAGTATTCGACATTGTATACAGAATACCCTTTCTAATTTTATAAATATATTCTATAGTTTTTGGGCCTTGAAAAATGTAAAAAATATAGGTACTTACTGTGATATTGGTCACTTATTAAATTGAGTATAAAGTGTAGTTTTGCAATATGTATGGATACTTTTACAAAAAAATAAAGGCCTTTATTGCGAAGAATAAAGACCCTTATAGAGGTAATTCAGTTATTAATGTTTTTCAGCAGCAGAGCTGTCTGTAGTTTGGCCATCGCCCCACCATACAAGACCTTCTTGAGTAGGTAAGGATTTTTTGTTGAATACAGGAACCTTGATGCCACGACGTTTTTGATCGACGTAGTCAGCAAGTGCAGCCACTGCTTGTTTGTTGAGCAACACGATAGCTGTTACATTTGTAAGAACGAGTAAGGCCATGAATAAATCGGCTGCGTTCCAAACGAGTTCAAGAGATGCAACGGAACCAATGAAGGCCATAGCTACTACACCAATACGGAAGATGTTGAGATAAATCTTTTTATCTGTAAGGTGCGTAATGTTAATTTCGCCGTAGTAGTAGTTACCAACTAGGGAACTGAAGGAGAACATAACGATGAACAATGCCATTGCATATGGAGCCCATGGGCCAAGTTCTTGTGCTAAGTTATGTTGTACTAGTGCAACGCCTGTAAGACCTGTAGTTGTGTAATCGCCAATAATAAGAACGATGAATGCAGATGCAGTACAGATGATGAATGTTGTTAAGTATACGCCGAAAGCTTGGATTAAGCCTTGCTCTACTGGATGGTTTGCAGTAGCTGTAGCCGCTGCGTTAGGAACGGAACCTTGACCAGCTTCGTTGGAGAATAGACCACGTTTGATACCAGTCATCATAACTGTACCAAAGAGACCGCCACCAGCTGCGTCTAAGGAAAGTGCATTGGAGAAGATGGAATAGAATACATGCGGCAATTGAGTGATGTTAGTAATCATAACGTATAAAGCTGTGCCGATGTAAGCAAATGCCATGACAGGTACAAGAATTTCGGCAACCTTTGCCACTGCACTTAAACCACCAAATACGATGAATAGGATTAAGATAGATACGATAGCACCTGTAATATAAGCAGGTACATCAAGAGTTACCAAGGATGCTGCTAATGTGTTGGCTTGTACGGAGTTGTAAATCCAACCAAAGGTAATTGTAATTAATACTGCGAATAAAACGGAGAAACCAGGGCTATTTAAACCTTGGCGGATGTAGTATGCAGGGCCGCCATAGAAACCGCCATTAGATAGAGGTTTTTTGTAAATTTGGGCTAATGTACATTCTACAAAACCTGTTGATGCACCGAGGAGGGCGATAACCCACATCCAGAAGATAGCACCAGGGCCACCGATTACTACGGCGATGGCGATACCTGCGATATTACCAACACCTACACGAGATGCTGTTGTTACGCAGAATGCTTGGAATGAAGAAATATGGTTCTTTTCTGTTTTTTCGCCAGCACTACTTGCGATGAGTCGAATCATTTCACCTAAGAAGCGAATTTGTACGAATTTCGTTGTAAAAGTGAAATAAAGACCGGCGCCGATGAGGATGAAGATAATTAGATAGTCCCACAAATATCCATTGATCATAGATATCGTTGCGTTTAATTGGGCTTGCATTGAATATCAGTCCTTTCTCTTAATAAAGCCATATGATTTGCACGCCTTTTACATGAATTATACAACGAACCTATGTGAAAATTACATAATATTATGACTAAAAGCTATGCTAAATCAGTACTGGCTACGTGTAAAAAGAAGGGATTTTAAGGAGGAATTCTTTAAAAGTACAATTAACATGGGAATTAAATATATATGCAAATAATGCATAATAGTCTTGGTGTTTTAGAATTTATAGGAAAAATATAATCTTTTTGAGGCATTTTAGAAAAATTCTGTTAATAAAAAGAGACTGGTGAAAGATGCTTTCACCAGTCTCATAAGAGAATTTATTTTATTTTTCCACAGTATCTTCAACTGGAGTAGGAGGTACAGAAGAGTCTGTAGTTTGACCATCACCCCACCATACGATACCGTAAGTATGATTAAGAATAGAACGGTTAAATACAGGTGTTTCGATGCCTGCCTTACGTTGTTTGATATAGTCATCAAGGGCAAGACCAGCTGTACGCCCCATACGTACGATGGAACTAATATTAGTTAATACTAGGAAGGCCATGAATAAATCGGCTAAATTCCATACTAGATCAAGGGAGGCAATAGAGCCTACGAATGTCATGATAATTACACCGATACGGAACAAATGAAGATAAAATCTCTTCTCTGTTAAGTGGCTGATATTAATTTCACCATAGTAATAGTTACCAATTAAGGAACTGAAGGAGAACATTACGATAAAGACTGCTACCGCTGTAGGTGCCCAAGAACCGAGTTGTTGCTCAAGGTTATGTTGTACGAGAGCTACACCAGTTAAGCCTGTTGTGCTATAGTCGCCAACGATGAGTACGATGAACGCAGAAGCTGTACAAATGATAAATGTATCAAGGAATACGCCGAATGCTTGTACAAGACCTTGCTCAACAGGGTGGTTAACAGCTGCGGTAGCCGCTGCATTAGGTACAGAGCCTTCGCCGGCTTCGTTGGAGAATAGACCGCGTTTAATACCGTTCATTACAGTGGCGCCTAACAAGCCACCGCCTGCTGCTACTGGTTCAAAAGCGGAGGAGAAGATAGTATAAATCACATGTGGGAATTGAGTGATATTCATAATCACCACGAATAATGCAGTAGCGATGTATAGAACCGCCATGATTGGAACGATGATTTCAGATGCTTTAGCAACGCGGCTGATACCACCGAAAATAATAATGCCAAGAAGAATTGCTACTACAGCGCCTGTATAGGATACATCAAAGTTGAATACTTGGAGAGATGCAGCCAATGTGTTAGCTTGTACAGAGTTGTAAATCCAACCGTATGTAATACTGATCAAAATAGCAAATAAAACAGATAAAGCTTTGTTATTTAAGCCATAGCGAATGTAGTAAGCTGGACCACCGTAAAAGCCGCCTTTAGCAACAGGTTCTTTATAGATTTGTGCTAATGTAGATTCGATAAAGCCTGTAGCAGCACCGATGAGTGCGATAACCCACATCCAGAAAATAGCACCAGGACCGCCGAGTACAACAGCAATCGCAATACCTGCGATGTTACCAACACCTACACGAGATGCAGTACTAACACAGAATGCTTGGAATGAGGATACATGATTTTTTTCAGTAGAACTACCGGCACCACTAACTACGAGACGCACCATTTCTTTCAGCATGCGAATTTGTACAAAATTCGTTGTCATCGTAAAGAAAAGACCTGCGCCTATGAGGATAAAGATGATGAAATAACTCCATAAATAGCCATTTATGGTAGAGATAGCATCGTTGATTATTGCTTCCATAAAAAAGCCCCTTTCATATAAAAAATTCTATATAATCATAAATGTCATTGTATCAATTTCTATAGAATCTGTAAAATAAAATCCTTCACATTAGTGAAGGATTTTGTTAGTCGTTAATTATTTTATTGTATGTAAGGAGATTCTTCAGGCTTTAGTAAACTCTTGGGATTCCTCCATACCTTGTAATAAGGTTTGTTCAGAATGTTCCATATGAATTCTCGCTAGCTTACGAGCTTGTGTTGCGTTATGAGAAGCAATAGCCTCTACTAGTTGGCGATGTTCTTCCCATGTCTTTCTAAGGCGACCAGGTTGATTCATAGAGAAGCTACGGAACCGATAGGTTTGCTCCCGTAAGTTGTGAACGATATCGGCTAAGCGTTCATTACGCGATGCGCGATATAGGACTTCGTGGAATTCAACGTCCGCTGTTACAACGGATTCCATATCTTTATTTTCCATATGATCACCAATTTCGACGAGCATTCGTTCTAATGTTTCGATTTCCTCTTCAGTGATGCGTTCAGCCGCAAGGCCTGCTGCGAGCTCTTCAAGGGCTGATCGAATTTCAAATACTTGGGTAATATCCTTTAAGGATATATTGGCTACGTATGTACCACGGCGAGGCACCATGACAACAAAGCCTTCTAGCTCAAGTTTACGAATGGCTTCGCGAATTGGGGTGCGGCTCACACCTAGTTCTTCGGCTAGAGGAATTTCCATGAGTCGTTCACCCGGTTTTAATATGCCATCTTGGATTGCTTGACGCAATGTTTCACTTACAACTTCGCGTAGAGGTTTATACGCATCAAGGCGTATTGGTTGTAACCGTTTTGTCATGGTAAGTCCTCCTGTGTACATGTTTTTGTAATGAGAGATAGCCAATCATGGCCTGCTGCTTTAATCTCTTCTTGTAGCTGTAATGCTTCCATCGGTTTATCCAGCAATACCACCATAGTAGGACCACTACCGGTCATGATGGTTGGATAGCCGCGGCTGGTGAAGAACTCTTTGCAAACAACAAGTTCTTCGTGGTCAGGGAAGAGTAGTTCTTCAAATGTATTAGCACTAGCAAGGAAAGCAGATTTTAAGTCATTGTTTTCTAAGTGATTGTGTACTGTATCTATGGTTTGTTTTGTTGCCACTGACTTGCCATTGAAGCGTCCATAAGCAGCCGCAGTCGATACAGAAACCTTTGGTTTTACTAGTAATAGCCAGTGTGGCGCAGGAGATTTTCCGTACGTTAATATTTCGCCACGACCTGTGCCTCGTGCTGTACCACCTTGTAATAGGAATGGCACATCAGAACCAAGTGTGGCACCTATTTTTAATAGTTCCTCTTGGGTGAGTTGTAAGTCCCAGAAGCGGTTGAGGCCCATTAACATAGCAGCCGCATCAGCACTACCGCCACCAAGACCTGCTTGGATAGGCACGCGTTTTAATAGGTGGATGGCTGCCCCTGCTTTACAGCCCGTATAGTCTTGGATTGCCCGTAGTGCTTTGAGGGCAAGATTTTCTTCACCATAAGTAACGAGCTTTTGCATATACTCGGGCAATTCTGGAGCGCCGCCGGAGAATACTACGGAATGATGCTTAGCAAAATAAATGGAATCGCTAAGGCGAATGGATTGAAAGATAGAGTCGATATCGTGATATCCATCTTCGCGCTTGCCTGTAATAGCAAGACCGATATTGATTTTACTGCAACCGAGTTGCTCAAAACTTTTACTCATAATAGCCTCGTTTGTAACGTATATAATATATGCAGTATATATGTTTATTTTATACTCTTATAAAGTGATTGAAAATAACCATTAAGTGGTTTATGATGAATTTGTATACGCATATTGTTTTATTCCTAAATGTATTGTAAATAGCGTATGTTTTAGTTAGTTCATTATAGAATATTTATAGTGAAATGGCAATTTGGAGGGACCTATGTTCGCTAAGTATAAAACTGTTGTCTATGAAAGCCTCATGGTCATCCTTGGGTGCGCCATATTTGGTGCCGGCATTGATGCCTTTGTATTGCCACATAAACTGGTGAGTACTGGTATTAGTGGGGTAGGCTTAATTTTGTATTACTTAACGGGCTTATCCGTTGGTTCTTGGAATATGATTTTAAATATTCCTATATTCTGGGCTGCCTGGAAGTGGCT
>CAKPSA010000067.1 GCA_934183145.1 uncultured Veillonella sp. | reverse complement strand
AACTCCAAGTTTGAAAGTGGTTGTAAGTCCCGTTGGTGAATCAAGGTTGTACCTTTAGATTGAATACCGATACATACGCCGGATCCAGAAATAGAATCACCTTCAACGGCTACAGCTGCTACGTCAGAAGAACGGTATACGCGGATCACACGAGCTTTTAAACCTTCTTCTTCGATACCAGCTACTAATTGACGAATTACCTCTTGATGCGGCACACCAACGATGGTTTGACGTTGACTACGACCAAAGGCAGGACCTACAGCAATCACTACTTCATCTGCGCTTGTGCCAGGTTGTGCAGGGCCACCAGTTTGTAACCAGCTATCGTCACCAGTTGGATCTTCATGTCTAGGTGCTGCACTTGGTGCTGTACTTTCACCAACATTAGCCTTAAACTGCGGTGCCTCATGAACACCACCCATTTCTTGTAAAACGTCTAAGATAATAGAGCGTAATACATCTCTGTTAATTTCAGCCATCATGACACCTCCTTATATATCCCGTGGATCAATGGCGTTTGGAATATTTTTAATACGTTCCCAATCTTCACCTTCCACACGATACCCTGTGCCAACACCTTGATAGTCATTTCTATTGTTAATCGCGGAGATAACGTTGAAATCACGGTCAAAGATGGCCGATGTTTGTAAGTAATCGCCGGAGATTTTTTGTTTTAATAGGTTCAAAATACTTTGTGCTACATCTTGATGACCTTCTTTAGCTAAGCCTTTTACGAAGTCAACGCCTGTAACACCACGGTTTAACAAGTCTTGAGCCGCTTTAATATCTGCAACCTTATCGCGAGGAGGCATATCTTTAGAGCCATTTGCATAGGTAGCAGCCTCTACCTCTTGATCTGTAATTGGAGGCAAGCCTAAGGCTTTGAACAAAGCTTGTAATGCACGAGCCGCTTTATTACGAACCGCTACAACTTCTTCTTCGCGAGCAGGAATAAGACCGCCATTTACCTTGAGGTCACGTTGGATAACTGTCCAGTCATCATAGTCCTCTGCATCCCAGTTAGAACCAGCGAACATGTTGTCATAGTTTGGTGTAGAACTATAACCGGAGCAGATAAAGTCAGTACCAGGTGCAAATTGCATCAATGTACGGGCTGTTCGACGCAAGTCAGAGTGACTGAATGTTTGGTCATTACTAGATGCACATTCAAGGTCGAGCATAGCAGCTACAAGGTTTTCTGCTAATACAGCGCGGATACCAGAAGGTACGGCTGCTGGAATGCCGATACAGCTTACAGAACCATTTTGGATACCTTGTACGCCGGCACCTTTTGTAATATATAGGCAACGGATTTCAAGGTACAACATAGATTTGCCTTCTGCTTGGCCCATTTGTACTTCAGAGCCTGTACCAGATGTAAAGCGCATTTTAAGGCCTCGAGATGCATAAGCAGATGCGAGGAAGCCTTTAGACCAAGGTGTGTCATCACCATCGGTAAATACGTCTTCTGTACCATATACGGAGATAGTTTCTGCATAAGCTGTGAAACCGCGCATACCAAGTTCCAATTCTGTTGCTTCTTCCAAGGAGCATTGAGTCAATACGCCTGGACGACCACATTGAGAGCCTACGAGCAAGCTAATCGCATTAAGTGGTGCATAACGAGCAACCGCTACTGTTGTTTCTTCTTCTGCGAACCCACGAAGTGCACCTTCTGCAGCATCTGCTGCGATTTGTACTGGGTTATCGTTTACGTTCGTTACATGGGCTTGGTTAGCCATAGTACGACGAGCGCGCATTTTTTGCATACATTGCATCATTTCAACAACGTTCATGCAAGAAACAACTTCCAACATTTTTGCTGGAGTAATAGATTTACAAATCTTAACGATTTCTTCGCGAGGTACTGAAGGGGTTAGCATCATATTAGCAATCTCTTTAGAGTCTTTTGCCATCGCTTGTGGAGCACCATCGAGAACGATACCGTAATTTGCAATAAATGTATCGATAAGATCAAAATCTTCGCGGCGTTTACCATCGAGTTCAACGATGCGACCGCCTTCAATTTTGAGGCTAGGCTTTGGATCTTGAGGAGATTCCATAGCTATAAAACCTTCCTCTACCCATTCCTTTACATAACCATCCTGATTAACAGGACGTTGACTTAAAACTTCAAAACGTTTTGATTTCATAGGGCATACCATCCTTTCAGATTAGATATAGGAAGGGGCTCCGTTCACTGGTTCGTCACCCATCGTACCAAGCAATTGTTTACCTACTTCACGAGCAGAGATAACTGCTTGTCGTACAGCCCCAGAATCGCCAGAAATCTGTAAAATAACTTCGTTAGAATTACTTGTACCTGCAGAAGGTGATGCATAACCGATTACATCAACGTTCGCAGATTTAACAGCTACATCGGCCATTACTACGCCAATCGCTGCAGGAGCGCCTACAATAAGGCCAAAAGCCTTACCTTCAGGAGCACCAAATGCTGTATTTACCGCATGACTAGCGCGTGCTGTATATTGCAATTCAAGATGACCAGCATCATTTGCGTATACATCGCCAAAGGTGCGTTCCACTTCAGCTAATGCTACTTCAATAGCTCGTTTTACATCGGATACATCATCGCCACCAAAGATAATTAATGAGCCATGGCCTGCGCCACCTTTAGTATCACGAGGTAATTCGATGCTAACAATTTCTGTATTTGTTGCTTTTACTGCTTCATCAGCCGCCATAATGTGTGGGCCTGCACCAGTACGAGCGCCTAAAATACCGATAGAGCGATATTTTTTCTTTAATTTCATCGCATCTAATACTTGTTGATCTACGTTAGCAATTACGAGACCTATAGTATCTCCAGTTTTGCTAGTCCCTACGAATTCAGTCAATCCACATGTTGTCGCCATAATACCCTCCATACGTATAATGAAAGTATCTTTGTACAGGAAACTATGCTGCGGTATACCATTTTATATTTTTTATCATTTCTTTAACCATTCATATGTATGCAACACTATATCCTGTACACCATATATTGCTATAGAGCATGCCTTGCTATTCAGTCACAACCCATTGGACTCAATCCTTTCTAAATATAAGTAATATAAGGCTTTTATCTATCTTTATTATAAAAATTATTAAATACAACTTTTTTATGTATATTCGTAAAATGCGATTTTTCTATTACTAAAATACGACAATCCTGTTATACTTATACATGTAAAAGCAAGAAATAACGTAATTTTATATGTATATGAATTTTAGGTGGTATGTCACTTTTCTCTTTTCTCAGGTTTAGAGCCTGCCCAATAGATAGAGAGCAAGTAGAGCTATTATAGCGGTGTGCTTACTAGACCTCTTAACACATTTGTGATTGGAGGTTTTACTATGATTTGTACAAATGAAGATACTAAACTTATCAATGAAATCATGCGTGATTTCACAAACATAACAAAAATCGCTGCCATTTTTGTAAATAATCGTGGAAAAGTGTTATCTCAAGAATATAACTTTTCTCCATTTTGTAAGGTCGTAAGGCGCAATCCAGCCTACGCCAAACGCTGCAATCAATGCGACTTATATGGTGGACTAGATGCGACAAAAGAACTATCCTCCTGCCCGTATCGCTGTCACATGGGGCTCATAGATTTCTCCGTGCCTATCATGAAAGATGGCGCTATCTTAGGCTTCATTATGGCAGGACAAACAAAAACAGAGGATACGACTATTAAGCCGATCTTACCTACCCAAACCGATTGGCATGATGATACTAAACTTCGCGCCTTGTATCGGACATTACCGGTTTTGACAGCAGAACAAATTTACAGTGCTACGAAGGTGTTGAGGATTTTAGTAGAACATTACTTCCCATTTAACGATGCCATGGCCGAAGAAATGCCTTATGAACAATTACCGGACTTTGTAGAATCGGAACGACCTATTAATCGTCCAGAAATCCGAAAAGCTATGCTATACATAGAAAAAAACCTGAGCAAACGCGTGTCGCTCAGGAGGATTTCGGAACATATTCATTTAAGCGAGTCCTACTTCTCTAAGATTTTCAAAGATGATACAGGACTGTCAGTAGTGCAATATATAACACTATTGCGCATACAAGAAGCCAAAAAACTATTGGTATATTCCCAACTAACAGTTAATCAGATTAGCAAAACATTGGGCTATAATAGAACAAGCTACTTCTGTAAAATATTCAAGCTAGCTACTACCGAAACACCACATTCGTACAGGAAAAAATATGCTAAACCAATTGATGGATAATATAACAAAAAGGCGTAACACCAATGGTGTTACGCCTTTTCCGTATCTATAGAGTTTGTCATGAGAAGGTATTTCAGATACATATGTGTTATTAACGATCAATCGATTAGAACGCTGGGATAATAGCCCCTTTGTAGTGTTCTTCGATAAACTTCTTAACTTCTGGAGATTGTAATGCTTTAGCTAATTTTTGGATAGCTGGTTTATTTTCATCACCAGGGTTAACGGAAAGAAGATTTGCATATGGAGAGTCAGCTTTTTCTACGAATAAGCCATCTTTTGTAGGATTAAGACCTGCAGGCAATGCATAGTTAGCATTGATTACTGCTGCGTCTAAATCTTGGATGGAGCGAGGAATTTGAGCTGCTTCTAACTCAGTAATTTGGATGTTTTTAGGGTTGCTAGTTACATCGAATACTGTATTAGTCAAACCAGTTGGATCTTTCAATGTTACAAGACCAGCACTTTGCAACAAGAGAAGTGCGCGAGCACTGTTTGTTGGGTCAGATGGAATTGCTACTTTTGCACCATTTGGCAAATCTTTCAAGTCTTTAATTTTTTGAGAGTAAATAGCCAATGGTTCGATATGAACTGGTGCAAAGCTTACGAAGTTTGTACCATGGTCTTTGTTATAGTTATTTTGGTAAGGTACGTTTGCAAAGAAGTTTGCATTAACTTCATGGCTAGATAATGCCATGTTTGGTTGGATATAGTCTGTAAATTCAACGATTTGTAAATCTACACCTTCCTTAGCCAAAATAGGTTTTACTTGTTCTAAGATTTCAGCATGAGGTACAGGATTTGCTGCTACCTTTAATACCTCTTTAGAGCCACTAGAGCTCGCATTATTTGTGGAAGAGCCACAACCACTAATTAATAAAGACGCGCCCAATACGGCCGTCGCGGCTAATGCCAACCATTTTTTCATGTAATCCTCCTATCTACGATGAACACCTACATCAATGGACGAGGACTCATACGCATACACACACGTAGATATATTAAAAAGCTATATAGTCTAATCATTTATCTACATTTAGTTATTTAATAATTTCGATGTAGTAAGTATAGCAAATTTAATTCCTACTTGCATAATAAATTTTATGTATCAATTAATATAACCTTAATCTATAGCAAGATAAGAATAATTACATTTAACTATTCCAAATACATAAAAACGGTACTAAGATGATTCTCCGTACTACTAGGTAGTATACCTAATAGCTAAAATCAAACTTAGTACCGTTATAAATATTGCTCTATATAATAAACAATCTAACCAAAATCAAAAGATTCAATTATAAAGTTGCCGTTGTTTGCTTGATAGAAATAGTTACAGGTGCTGATAATTTAGCCTCTAACCAAGCTTTTATTCGTTCCGAATCTGCATCAGATACAGTGGACGTGGTATGGATAATCACCATATAGCGATTCGCTTTAGGCTGTTCTAGATTATCTATCAAAGGCATGCCTTCCACTTTACTTACAAACGGGAATAACGCCTTTGCTTCAGCTTCTGTCGTTTTCATAGTATTTATAGTTTCACTTACTAATTGATAAGTCGGCTGGTATAGATTACTCAAGTTTTTATATGTTCCAAGATTCTCTGAAGATTTATTCAAGTTCGTCTTATCCATAGTAGATTTTTGCTCATCTACGCTATTAACAAATCGTAATGTATACGGTTGCAAGTACTCATCTTTCTGTAACTTGTCATCCAACTGGGCTTGCTCCTCTGAAGTCACAGGAGCTCCTATAACTACTATGTCTACTAGCTTATTCGTTTGATCCAATGAATAATCAATTACTTGTCGACGTCCCTCTTGATTAATATCATTCTTAATAAACTGCTCCATATGATTTGACTCAGAATACTTGATGGTCATATCATAGCCTGCATAAATACTTGGTATAGCCATAATAAGACCAATCACGAGAAATATTAGCTGGTTACGACGATTAACCTCTTCTGCTTGTTTATGGAATGGCAAACTATATACACCCTTTAAAACAATAAAAGATGCAAAGAAGATAAAGAATGCATTTATAAAGAATAAATAGCTAGCCCCAAAGAAATATTGCCAATTTCCATTAGCCAGTCCATATCCTGCCGTACATAGTGGTGGCATAAGTGCAGTCGCAATCGCAACACCTGGTATAACATTATCTAAGGTCTTACGCGTTTGCCCAATAATCCCAGCTAACCCACCAAATATAGCAATGAATACATCAAAAATATTCGGTTCTGTACGCGCTAACAGTTC
>CAKPSA010000066.1 GCA_934183145.1 uncultured Veillonella sp. | reverse complement strand
GCTTCTAAATCAGCATCGCTCATGTCTGTAAAACCATCGATGGTTGCCACTGGTTTTGGATCTTCTAAATTAAGGGATAATGTAGTTGGCAATTCAAGACTCGCTTCGCGAGAATCTACTGGATTAATATAGTACGCTTTGATTGCATTTTTTTGTTCTTCTGTGAAAGTACCTTCAATAGCGTATACGCGGGCACAGCGAACGATGTGGCCAGATGTAAGGGTGAGCATGGAAATACATTGCTCAGCACTGTCGGCGCGTTGGTCGTATTGACCTGGTACATATTCAACAGCGAATACGAAACCTTGTACCGCTGGAATTTCTTCTAACACTGTATCTACAGGAGGCTCGGAGAATATAAGATTTTTGGCATCCTCTAAATCTTTTGCATCTACATGTTCGATATCATATCGCTCGTAGATAGTTACCCCTGTAGCAGGCATAGATAATTCCTGTTGTAAGGTTTGTAACATGCGTTGTGCTTCTTGGTTGAAAGATTCTCGTTTTGTTACGAATAATCGTTGTATAGCCATTGTAGCCTCCTGTAATGTATATAATTCCCTGTGGGATATTGACAAATTAAGTATAGTCGGTCTAGACTTATAAGTAAAGATAATCTTACTTATGAAAAGATTAGAAATACTAATAAATATGAAAGGTTCATGAAGGTCATAGGACCTGGCTTTCATGAAGATTTCTACATATTCATTATATATTGAGAGTCTATAATTATAATATAGTAAATGATATGTATATTTAAAAGTAAGACACTATTATTAGTATATAACAGAGGTGAATAAAATGGCAGTATCTGCAGATTTATATAGAACCTTTTTAGGGGTAGGTTTATATTTATCCTTTTCCCGTGCAGCAAAAGAGTTAGGCGTTTCTCAATCCGCTATCAGCCAAAGCATTAAGCAATTAGAAGGTGAACTTAATATGCCTCTTTTTGTGCGTACTACAAAATCTGTAGGGTTCACGCCAGAAGGTAAAGAATTGTTTGATACAGTAGCGAAGGCTTTTTCTATTCTTGATAATGGGGTAACTCAATTGCAAGAACGTGTTAGCCAAGCTTATGAAAGTTTAAATCTTGCTGCTACAGATACATTATGTCGCCATTTCCTATTGCCTTATTTCCATAAATGGCAGCTTCAAGAAAGCGAAATTGGTTTGCATATCATTAATCGTCCATCCCCTGATTGTGTAGAATTAGTACTCAACAAAGAGGCGCAGTTAGCAGTGGTAAATGATTATGAAGGTTTGCGCGATAATCCTCAACTAGAGGTGACGACATTGGCTACAATTCAAGATGTATTTGTTGGTGGTCCTGAGTATAAAGGGGCAGGCTTCTTTGATCAAGGCCGTCTCCTTAATGAACCTATTTTGCTCTTGCATAAAGGTTCTGCAAGCCGTACCTTCTTTGATGAAGTAACACATGGCGCATGCCGTAAACCTCGTTTTGAGCTTGGTAGTGTCGATGTATTGCTCGATCTTGTTGAAATTAACATGGGTATTTCCATGTTGCCTAACCATGTAGTACAACAAAAGATGCAAGAAGGCTCCATCGTGCGTATCGATACAGATATTCCTGTGCCAACCCGTGATATTGTACTTGTCCGTTCTCGTTTGGTACCTCAATCTGAAGGGGCTGCGCGCTTCACATCCTTACTTGTTAATCGTGAAAGCACTCGTGATAAGGTCTTATAATCATGAGACACACTTTTTGAGAAATTTCAGAAAGTGTGTCTTTTTATATTTTAGAGTAGTCTTATCTGTGCTATATTATATTGTTATAAACCTATTGAATTTTATAATTTAAATAGGAAAGTTTTTAAGTCTCTTTGATAGCTATTGTACTAGTTATATTGTTAAGGCTTTTACTTGATATAGGTTGACCCTAAGGGGTTATTTACGTTAAAATTTAAAGATAGTTATACTGCGGAGGTAAGAGCACATGGAATTATTAAAACAACGCATTCGTGAAGAGGGGATTGTCCTCAATAATCGCGTGCTAAAAGTAGATGGTTTCTTAAATCATCAAATCGATCCACAATTGTTTAAAGCAATCGGTAAAGAAATTGCTGACCGTTACCGTGATGCAGGGGTACAACGTATTGTTACTATTGAGGCATCTGGCATTGCATTGGCATTGATGGCTGCTCTTGAACTTGATGTGCCATTAGTATTTGCGCGTAAGAAAAAATCTATTCTTATGGTAGATGATGTATATCATAGTGTGGTGTATTCCTACACAAAAGAGGAAAACTACGATATTACTATTTCTAAAAAATTCTTACCAGCTGGTGAAAAAGTGTTAATCATCGATGACTTCTTGGCATCTGGTGAGGCTGCTATGGGCCTTGCTAAATTGGTAGAAGACGCTGGCGATGAAGTGGTAGGTATGGCGATTGCTATTGAAAAATCCTTCCAACCTGGTCGCGAACGCCTTGAAAATGCAGGGTATCGTGTAGAGTCTTTAGTTCGTATTAAAGAATTTAAAGACAATGGTTGTGTATTTATCGAAGACTAATAGTCTGATTATTTATAGAGGGAATTATGAATCAAAAAGCAGAAAAATTTGACTTACTCGTTGCTGACCTAAACAAAGGTGGCAACTCTTGGTTTACAAAGGAAGAAATGACAGATGACCTTCATACAGTCGTTTACCACGGCCGTTTGGATGTTCATGAGCATAGCTTGCCTGTATTCATCGTTGTGGATGATTCTGCATTCTCCTATGCACGTATTGCTATCACAACAACATCTATTGATGAAAAAGTGATTCCTGCTGTGTTGAAAGAACTTAACACATTGAATCAAGATTATAAAGTATCTAAATACTATGTAAGCAATGAAGACAATAATATCTACATGGATGTATCTGTCCCTGGTTTGACAGAACAGTTTGATCCTACAGTAGTAGTTAATTTATTGCTTGAAGTTGTTCAACCACACTTAGATGCTGTGCATAAAGGTATTCTTAAAGTAGCTGGTTTAGCTTAATAGAGGTTGTTATGAATCCTAAAGCGTTATTATTTGATAAGTTTTTAAAAGACGAAGAAATCACATCCTTTGAACGTAAGGATTTTGATGATGAAGACGGTACTGTTGTATACCGCTCTTACATTAAATCCCCGTTGTGGGATATGCCGTTATTTGTCATTCTTGATAACAGTATTTACAGTGTTATTCGTTTAGTGTTGGGACCTGAAAAGGTAACTGCACAAAATATGAATGCCTTGAATGCTTTGGTTAACCGTGACAACGCGACATACAAAAACTATAAACTATATATTGATGAACAAGACTCTAGCCTGTATTTGGACTGCGTATATATGTGTGGTGATGATGCGTTTGAACCTGCATTAATGTACGCATTGATGTCTTCTATTGTAGATTATGTTCCTGAAGCTGTAGGTGAGTTGAAAGCTGCTTTTGAAAGTGGTACTCACTAATCAATAACAAATATAGATTAATGGGCGTAATGTTCGGAAATTAAATAAAAGAGGGTATCCTATCTCTGTAGATAGGATGCCCTCTTTTGGTTTTGTAGGAAACATATATGAATATTATAAAATAATGAGTTTGCTGAAGGAATAGCTTTGTATAAAATGAGTAGATATTTGTTATTAACTAATTTGAATAAAGTCGATACAATTAAATTCAATACTTAAGAATAGTTCGGAATATAACGAATGATAAAAATAATTAATTAAAAAATATTCGAAAATGGTGTTGATTTTGTAAATGTTAGGTGTTACAATTTGTGTACAAGAAGGAGGTAGCACCGTGAACTATGCAAATCAACAAACTCAAAGCAAGTCTACGGAGGCTATTTGTGCGCATTTGACCCAGTCTGTTTCGGCTGGGCTTTTTTATTAGGAGGATCTATGAAGGTCGGTATTATTATGGGCAGCAAGTCTGACCTAGACACAATGAAAAAGGCATCTGCCGTACTTGATGAATTCAACATTCCTTATGAAATGGTAATCGCTTCAGCTCATCGTACACCTGAAGCTGTAAAAGACTTTGTTACAAGATTTGAAGACGAAGGGGCTATCGCTTTTATCGCCGGTGCTGGTGCAGCAGCTCATCTACCTGGCGTAGTTGCTAGCTTTACGACACTACCTGTTATTGGTATTCCTCTTAATGCAACAGCTTTAAAAGGTATCGATTCCTTGCTTGCTATTGTTCAAATGCCATCTGGTATGCCAGTAGCTACAATGGCTGTAGATGGTGCCAAAAATGCAGCACTTTTCGCGGTACAAATTGGAGCAGCTTTCAACAGAGAATTGAAAGAACAATATGTACAGTATCGTAAAGATATGGCCGAAAAAGTTTTAGCAGATAATGCTGAATTACAAGGCGCCATTAAACTATAATCGTTTGAAGCGTTTACATCATCATTTATACATCTTCGAAGAGACAAGAGTAAAAGGAGACACATCATGGCTAACATCGACTTGGAAAAATTAACATTATTGTACGAAGGTAAAGCAAAACAAGTATATCAAACAGCTAACAAAGATGAGTACATCGTTCATTACAAAGATGATGCTACTGCATTTAACGGTGAAAAACATGATACCATCCTTGGAAAAGGCGTATTGAACAATAAAATTTCTTCTTTCTTCTTTGAATTGTTGAAAAAAGAAGGGGTACCAACTCACTTTGTTCGTCGCGAAGATGATCGTAATCAAACAGTACTTACTTTGGATATCATTCCTCTAGAAGTTATCGTTCGCAACATTGCGGCTGGCTCCATGGCTAAACGTTTTGGCATTGAAGAGGGTACTACTCTTAAACATCCAATTCTTGAATTCTGCTACAAAAATGATGAATTAGGCGATCCATTTGCTAACGAATCCCAAATTACAGCACTTGGTTGGGCTACGCAAGAACAACTTGATGTAATTTCTACTATTACATTAAAAGTAAACGATATTTTGAAAAAATTCTTGGCTACAAAAAATGTAACCCTTGTAGATTTTAAATTAGAATTTGGTACCCACAATGGTGAAGTATTATTAGGCGATGAAATTTCTCCTGATACATGCCGTTTCTGGGATGCTACAACAGGCGAAAAACTCGATAAAGACCGATTCCGTCGAGATCTTGGTAATATTGAAGAAGCGTACAAGGAAATGTTATTCCGTCTTACTGGCGAACGCGCCTAAGGGGGCACAATGAACTACGATCCAGTTTTTGATAAATGGCATGAAGAGTGTGGTGTATTCGGTGTCTATGATAGAACCGTTGACGTAGCACGCTATGTATATTGGGGGCTTTTTGCACTTCAACACCGTGGTCAAGAAAGCGCAGGCATTGCCGTTACAGATGGTCATGATGTAGAACTAAAAAAAGGTATGGGCTTGTTGACTGAGTCCATTAAAGAATTACCATCCTTACCAAGCCATATGGGGACTGGTCATGTGCGGTACTCTACAACAGGTTCCAATAATCCACGCAATATTCAACCTTTAGTGATTCATTACCAAGGTGGTCAAATTGCGGTGGCTCACAATGGTAATTTAACGAATGCTTTAGCCATTCGTAAACGTCTTGAAGCGGATGGTTCCATCTTTCAAACGACAATGGATTCCGAGGTTATTGTAAACCTCATTGCTCGTTCTAAGGCAGAAACGCAAGCAGAACGCATTGCCGATGCGGCACGTCAAATTGAAGGGGCCTTTTCTTTAGTTATTACCACAAACGACTCCTTAGTAGGTGTACGTGACCCACAAGGCTTTAGACCTCTGTGCTTAGGTAAAACTGAACATGGTTATGTTCTCTCTAGTGAAAGCTGTGCCTTCGATGCGATTAAGGCTGAGTTCATTCGTCATATCGATCCAGGCGAAATGG
Source organism: uncultured Veillonella sp. (assembly GCA_934183145.1). Taxonomy (GTDB): domain Bacteria; phylum Bacillota; class Negativicutes; order Veillonellales; family Veillonellaceae; genus Veillonella. Next base: position 767 of record CAKPSA010000066.1, on the reverse strand, counting down.
TAATCATCGATGATTCAGGTGTGCGTAGCGTTATCTATGCAGAACCAGAAAAAATCGATAAGAAGCTTTGTGTTTTTGAATATATCTATTTTGCTCGCGGCGATAGTCATATTGATGGTCAATCGGTATATCAATCTCGCCTCAATATGGGACGTGAGCTATATAACGAAACAAAATATGATGCAGATATTGTCATGTCTATTCCTGATTCTGGCACTACCGCTGCATTAGGCTATGCTCGTGCATCGGGCATACCATTTGCAGAAGGGTTAGTGAAAAACCGATATAGCGGACGTACTTTCATTAAACCAAACCAAGAGGAACGGGAGTTAGCTGTTCGCATGAAACTAAACCCACTACCTCATGTGGTAAGCGGTAAACGTATTGTGCTTATCGATGACTCCATCGTACGCGGCACTACGAGTGGAATCATCGTTAATATGCTAAAAGAATCGGGTGCTAAAGAGGTATACATGTGCGTTAGCTCTCCATCCATTGAATATTCTTGTCACTATGGCATTGATACATCGGTGCGTAAAGAGCTCATTGCTGCTACACATACAGTAGATGAAATTAAAGATTACATTCATGCTGACAAATTACATTATTTATCTCGAGAAGGCTTATGTCGTGCAATATCTAATGTAAAAGCAAATGATTTATGTTTTGCTTGCTTTAATGGTGATTACCGTGTAGAGGTTCCTGCGGAACAAGAGGAAGGGGTCAAATATGTGCTCGAATAAAACTAGTTTAACCTATCGCGATGC
>CAKPSA010000065.1 GCA_934183145.1 uncultured Veillonella sp. | reverse complement strand
TCACGAGATTTTTCTAATGGTTTACCATGGTTTGGACCATAGTGAGAGAAGATAATTTCCTTATTACTATTGATGAGAACCACCTTAAGTGTGGTAGAACCCGCATCAATACCAAGGTAACAAGGACCTTGCGCATCTTCAATATTCGCCTTTGGCGTTACTGCCTTAGCATGACGAGCGCGGAATTCTTCTAATTCTTGTTCATTTTTAAATAGAGGTTCTACACGATCTGTAGCCTCCATAGGAATACCGATGAGGGCACCGATTTCTTTTGTTAATTGACCAACTGTAATCGCACGACAGTCTTCTTTCATCAAAGCCGCCCCTAAAGCGATGAACAATTCACCATTCTCAGGGATAATGCGATGCGCTTCATCTAGTTCTAAGGTATCGCAGAAGCATTGGCGCAATTCAGACAAGAATGTCAAAGGACCGCCAAGAAACGCTACATTACCTTCAATTTTATGACCGCATGCAAGGCCCGCAATGGTTTGGTTTACAATCGCTTGGAATACGGATTTTGCAATATTTTCATGAGATGCGCCTTGGTTTAACAAAGCTTGTACGTCTGTTTTAGCAAATACGCCACAGCGTGCTGCAATTGGATAAATCGTATCAGCATTCATGGCCAATTGGTTAAGACCAGATGCATCAGTTTGCAATAAAGTCGCCATTTGGTCGATGAAAGCACCTGTACCACCTGCACAAGAACCATTCATACGGTGTTCTGCCGTTTGACCTAAATAGGTTACCTTCGCATCTTCACCACCAAGTTCGATGATAACATCGGTTTCTGGATACAATGCTTTTACAGCACGTGTTTCGGCAATAACCTCTTGTACAAATGGAATACGTACCTTTTCAGCCATCGCCATACCACCAGAACCGGTAATACATACATGAACTTGATCATTTTCATGACCCACTTGAGCCTCTTGGAGCAAGGTATATACGGTGTCCAAAATGTTCGCATAATGGCGTATGTACTTTTTATACAAATAATTATCGTGTTCGTCTAATAGTACAACTTTAACCGTTGTAGAGCCCACGTCAATACCCATGCGTAGCATGTGTTGCATAAATACCTCTCTTTTCAAAAACCGTATGACCACACAAGATCATACTCATATTGTGAAAGTAGTACATTTACTATGAAACTCACATAAAATATACTAACTGTCTAGTAAAACTTAGACGAGGATAGGCTTTCACAAAAATATCTAATTTTTTAAATATCCTATACATATTATACAACAAATGCAGATAAAATCTATGTTATTCTATATTCCAATGAGTTATATGGAATATGACTAAACTTGAATAACACCTCTACATCGAGATAGGATGTAAAATTTATTATATCATTCTAAGATGAAAAAAGGTGTACCTAATAGCACATAACTTCAGTAATACTATCTATTCCTATACAAATAAAAAAGAGGCTTCAATGAAATTATTAAAGTCTCTTTTTTGGATCTTAAATTTTCAAGTTTTAGTATTCAATCTATACAGTAGTCAACCTATATAAATTACAAGACCTTTTTATATAAACCAACAAGATCACTATGGTTGGCTGGGTATGGATTAAATCTATAACACATATCCTCTAGTGCTCTATCTGCCATGAGATCGAGTTTCGCTTCAGATGTAGCTTTATCTACGCCAAATTCAGTAAGTGTCATAGGGCACTCTAATGTGCGTTGGAGTTTTACAATCGCCTCTAACAGTGCCCCTAACTTATCTCCATCGGATGATTTATACGATGCAAAGCCCAATTTAGCAGATAGATGGGCATATTTCTTAGCCACCTCTTGATTGCGAGAGCAATTAAAGCCAATTACATACGGCAAGAGCATACTATTAGCTAGACCATGTGGCACATGGAATTGTCCTCCCAACTGATGAGCCATAGCATGAACGATACCTAAGCCAGCCTTGTTAAAGGAAAGTCCTGCAAGGCATGATGCTTCGTGCATAGACATGCGGTCTTGCTCTGTAGCTGTTGGCTTATGACATTTTGGTAAGTATTCAAAGACAAGCTCAATCGCCTGTTGGACCAATGCATCGGTAAAGTTATTGGCAGCAGTCGCCACATAGGATTCTAGAGCATGAACTAGTACATCCATACCACTAAAGGCAGTAACACTAGGTGGAGATGTTTTTACAAATAATGGCGTTAATAAAGCTTCATCAGGTAATACTGCATCATCCACAAGAGGATACTTAATTTGTGTTTCACTATCTGTAAGAACAGCAAAAGAGGTTACTTCAGATCCTGTTCCGCTAGTAGTAGGTACTGCAATAAAAGACTTGATATCCATCTGCTTTAATTTACGTCCAAAGTAAGCTATCCCTTTGCTCATATCAATGCAGGATCCCCCACCTATGGCTATGATAACAGATGGTTTAATTCCTTCCATAAATTCAATGCCTTTTACTACATGAGTTATAGGTGGATCAGGCACCACATCAGTGTAGATAGTTACTTTATTTCTACTATCCATTAAGCCCATCACATAGGTAAGGCTCGGAGAATCTTTTAAAAATGGATCACATATGATAAGGATTGATTCATTATTAAATTCTGTAAGACGATTCAACGAATCTGGTCCTGCATAAATTTGGGTTGGAAAAGTCCATTTATTCATATGCTCACCACCTATCGAATATTGAATCCTGTTGTTAAGCAACATCTACGACGACGTGCAAAGCAGCGCGCTGATGTAGTAGATTCCCCAGTAGGTGTAGCAATTGTAAAGGTTGTCGTACCTTCACCACTAAAACCAAGCCCTGCATAGGATGGACCATTCTTAACAAAAATAGATGTTTTCATTTTACGGGCCATACGATTGAGGCGTTCCATATTCAAAGAATGCATTGTTGCTGTATGATGTAAGCCGGCTTCTAACATCAAGCATACATTGAGACCTTCATCAAAGCTATCTACTGTCACAACAGGTAGAATAGGCATTAACATTTCAATCACTGCAAATGGATGATTTTTGGGAGCCCGCATGATAATTAACCGTGGATCACCATCGTACGGAATATGTGCCGCATCAAGAATAACGCTTGCATTCTTACCGACGAACTTTTTGTTTGGTGTCCCATTCGGCAACACTGTTAAATCGACGAGGCGTTGAATATCTTGTTGATTATCAACGAGGACACATCCTGCTTTCACCATTTCTTGAACTAGTTGTGTCTCAATTTGGCGCATGGCAACGACGCTCTTTTCGGCAATACATAAAATATTATTATCGAGGCTAGCACCGAGGACGATATCTTGAGCTGCCTTTTTAATATCTGCTGTTTCATCTACAAAGGCTGGTGGATTACCTGCACCTGCACCGATAACCTTTTTGCCACTTTGAAGCGCTTGTTTTACAACCCCAGGACCACCAGTAACAACAAGTAAGCTCACATCGGGGTGCAACATCATCTCTTGAGCAGACTCAATAGATGGCTCACGAAGTGTAACGATTAAGTTTTCAATACCAATCGATTTAGCAATGATTTGGTTAAGTTCACTAACTAGCAATCGACTAAGATGCTTAGCACCAGGATGAACACTAAAGAATACAGCATTCCCTGCTGCTAGCATGCCGATTGTATTACATATTAGCGTTTCTGCTGGATTTGTACTTGGTGTAATAGCACCGATGACACCGTAAGCAGACAATTCATATAATGTCATGCCGTTGTCACCAGTTTCACACTCTGTAACAAGATCTTCTACACCCGGTGTTTTATCAAGTGTAAGGTTTAATTTCAATACTTTATCTGCAACGCGACCCATTCCTGTTTCTTCAACAGTTTTTTGAGCCAACTCTTGTACTCGTGGACGCATAGCAGCACGGATGTCTGCTATTACCTTTTCACGGGTTGCCAAGGTGCAATCTTCAAAGCGCGCTTGTGCTGCTTTTGCTGCTTGAATGGCCTCATCAACCGTATCAAATACACCTGGTTCAACTTGACCTCTAGGCGCTTGTTTAATAGGTTGTGATGAGGCTGCTTCTTGCTTTTGCCCCTGTAATACATCTATAACCATGGAGCGGATCATTTCTTTCAACTGTGTATTGTTTTCCATCATGAACCTCCATATAGGTTGCATTGCTGATGCAATGACCATGTCAACTAACGGTGTACACAATCAAGGATACATTCATGATGTGACACAATAACTAGGTTTAACTCTGGCACCAGCTATTTCCTATACAATTATTTTTCAAAACTATCAATAATACCCACAATAGCGCAATCTACTGCGGTGCCTTTATCATCTTCGAAAATATGCCGTGCCGATGAGCCTCGAGTTAGAAGCACATATTCACCTTCACCAGCACATACTGTATCGACGGCGATTTCTATGCGCCCCGTCAACTCTTGCTCTCCATCGAGAATATCCACTATCATCAGTTTCATTCCCTTTAGAGATTCATGCTTTTGAGTAGATACGATACTACCCACTACTTTACCGACTTGCATACTTCTCGTTCCCTTCAATTATTGTGATATGTAAGCGCTCAATTTCATCTCGAGCAGCCATGGTAAACCGTTGTCCCCTATATATGACGATAATAGACTGACTTTCACAAAATCTAACAAAAGAGGCCGTTATCCAGCCTTGATGGCTGGCATATATAGGACGACCAAATTTATCTAGAAATTTGATAGGCCAATCTAGAATGACTGATGGATTCATCAACGAAGTTACAGGAACTGCGAGGCGTATTGTCACCTCACAGTCATAGGCTAATGCACGGTGCAAATAGGCTACCCAAGGCACCAATGTATTGCTCATCAACTCTCGTATATGACCATAATCTATACCAGTAAAAGAAATGAGTTGATTCTGCAACAATATATGTTCATCATAGCTATTACACTCTGTGACCATAAACGTAGCAGTAGATGTCATCCGCTTCTCTAGGCGTTCTAGCACCAGTTTAACTAATGCATCCATATTAATGCTCACTTCCCATGGCAATCCCTAAGGGCGTTACAAACTCTGGATATAATGGCTTATCTACGGGTAGTCCTATATATTGACTGAAAGTTTTTGTAAACTCCTCAAAATTAGAAGCACCACCTACAACAACAATAGGAGTCCCCTTTTCATAGCCACCCTCTTGTAACGCACGCTTAGAAATAGCTGCCATTTTCTCTACAACAGGCCGTATGGTTGCATATACATCGCGTTTATTAGCTTCATTGCGCTTATAGGCCTCCGCTTCAGGAATCGAAATCCCATAGGCCCCGCTAATAACAAGGTTCATATGGGTGCCTCCTGTAGGCTCATCTACGGTATATACAACTCGGCCATCTTTTAAAATGCTTATGCCCGTAGTACCACCACCGACGTCGATAACAGCGCCATCGGTGATGCCTAATACATTAGCAGCAGCGGTAGGTTCGTCTAGAATGCAGGTCACTTCAAAACCGGCACTTTCAAGAACATGACCTACTACATCTTTATTCTTACCTATCGTTCCAGGTGGAACAGCTGCTGCGGCATATACAAGTTCTGTACCTAAGGCGGATTCCGCCTTAGCCTTTAACTCTCGCGTAATCGTAACAGCGCCCACATAGTCAACTACAAGGCCATCTCTAATAGATTCGTTGTATTCAAAGGCACCATATATAGGTTTACCTTTATCGTTTACTACGGATAGGACAATAGATGATGTACCAAGGTCGATGCCTACGCGTAAATTCTTTTGATTATGCGAGCTCACTTGTTTGGACTCTACAAGATCAGAGAACTCTTGCAAGGTATTATTTGCTTTTTTCAAACCTTTCATCATATCACCTACTTTACTGTACAATTCTCGCCATCACTGTACCTTGTACATTGGCAGCATTTGCCTCATCTGTATCAATATGGAGTTCTAAGACAAAACCGGGCACGGCCCGAACGATGACATCACCAAATACAGTGGTGCGTTCTGGCGTTTGAAGCTCAACATTAACGCTATCGCCATCGTTTACATTAAGCCGTTTTGCATCATCCGGCGACATATGAATATGTCGCTTTGCAACGATACAAATAGGCTTTGTAATCTCTCCGTTTTCCGTACATAGAGTAATCTCTACGGCTGATTCTAAATGACCAGATAGCACAATAGGAGGTTTTATACCCAATGCACGAGCATCGGTCAACGATACCTCCACTTGTGACTGCTTTCTAAGAGGACCTAGTACGCGGACATTTTGAATGACTCCTTTAGGCCCCACTAAAGTAACTGTTTGTTCTGAAGCAAACTCTCCAGTTTGTTTTAAGTCACTTTTCTTAGTAATGGCCTGATTTGGGAATAATCTATCCCAGTCTTTCTGACATAGATGGACATGTCTATTGCTCACACCTACGGGAATGGACGATTCGAACATGGCTTCGATCACTTCTCGTACGATAGCGCGAATCTGTTCCCGATCCATAAGCTATTATCCTTTCTTAGGTAAGATTAATTCTACGTCGCTATGAGGGCGTGGGATTACATGAGTAGATACTACTTCGCCTACTTTTTGTGCTGCTGCACAGCCTGCATCAACGGCCGCTTTTACAGCGCCTACATCTCCGCGAACCATTACTGTTACAAGACCAGAACCGATTTTTTCAGTCCCTTCTAATGTAACGTTAGCAGCTTTTACCATTGCATCAGCCGCTTCAATTGCGCCTACTAAACCTTTTGTTTCTACCATGCCTAATGCGTTATTCATGATAATCTCCTTTATTATTTACTACTTTATT
>CAKPSA010000064.1 GCA_934183145.1 uncultured Veillonella sp. | reverse complement strand
CTAAACGCGTTGATACATCTGTAAAAAATGATGTAAAAGAAGATGCTGCAAAGGTAGAAGGTAAAAAAGCTGTAAAAGCTAAAGAAAACTTACCTGCTGGCGTATATCCTGACACAAAAGACAACTGGGCTCGCGATGCTATTCAAGCAATGACACAAGCTGGTTACCTTTCTGGTTATGCTGATAATACATTCAAACCTAGTGCACAAATCACTCGTGAACAAGCTGCTGCTATTTACGGTAAAGTATTACAACACAATTTAAATGAACAAGAATTAGCTGATATCGTAACAAAAGAATCCGCTACTTCCTACTCCGACGTAGAAGCAGATCGTTGGTCTAGCTCTGCTATCAAATTAGTAAGTGCTGCAGGCGTAATGGAAGGCACCTCTAAAACAGCTTTCACACCTAGCAAAACTATGGACCGCGAACAATTCGTTGCATCCGCAGCTAGCCTAGCTAAAAAATTAAACCTTTCCACACCTGTAAAAACAGAAAAAGTAACGTTTAAAGATGAAGCTAGTATTTCCTCTGCTTACTTGGCAGACATCCAATACATGGCACAACGTGGCATCGTAGCATCTGGGGCGACAGAAAACTTTAACCCTAAACAACCTGTAACAAGAGCACAAGCGGCAACAATCTTGAACCGCATGCTTAATGGTGCTGGCCTTGCAACACCAAAACATACTACAACTGAAGCTAAAGCTGAAACAGCTGTAAAAGAAGATATAAAAAAAGCTGATACAGCAGTAGAAAAAGATGCATCTAAAGTAAGCAAAGATGCTAAAAAAGATGTAGCTAAAGCTGATAAAGCTGTAAAAGCTGATGCCAAAAAAGTTGAAAAAGACGTAAAAGGTAATAAAAACGCTGCAGTAGCTCAAAAAACTGAACCTACTCGCACAGTTCGCCCTGTTCGTCGCAGCACTTTAAAAGCACTTGATCAAAAACAACAATCCGCTTTAGAAGATAAAGTATTCAATGAATTGAATAAAACATACAAAACAGAAGATGCATTCCAAGATTACGGTGTAATGTACTGGCGTGACAATCAATTACACGTAGCTTTGAAAACAGATAGCGACATCTCCACAGTAAAAGCAAATCTTGCAGCACGTGGCGATTCCACTATCAATAACTATGTTGTAGTTGAACCATCCCAATACAGCCAAACCGAATATGATGCAATTGATGCGAACTTCCGCAACTACTACAACAAAAACGAAAAAGCTGGTACAATCCTAGCTACATTCCCTGATGTAGAAAATAACCAACTTTATGCTGTTGTAACAACTGCATCCAAAGAAACTCAACAAGGAATGTCTAAATTATTCGGTTCCAAAGTAAAAATGACAGTAAAACGCTAATCGGCGTTCACTCAACTAGCCAAGGCAGCGTATACGTTTAGTATTACGCTGCTTTGTTTATATCACTATGCATGCCTTATTATTCGCTATATAATGAATATAGATTTTATTGTTGGTGAAAGTTTATATTCTAGGCTATCGAGCCTTAGCCTTTACCATAATTAGGAAGGATTTTTATGTACAAGAATACCCCTTACCCATTACGTGCCCTTGTTCTTGGCACATTATTAGCCGCAACAAGTTTCGGTTTTGCTTCTGCAAATACTACAACTCATGCGCCTGCTACTGCAGTAGCATCCACAAAGGTTGAAGCGCCTACAGCAGTCTCCACGCAAGCAGTTACTATAAACACAGATGTTTCTAATGTAGCAACAACTAAAGCAGAGGCTCATAAATTTGATGCCGCTAAAGCTGCTACTCCTGTAGTTGTGAATACATCTATTGGTACGCCACAAGATATTCAAAAAATCCGTGCCCACATCTTCTCCGATGTGCCTAGCGATTTCTGGGCTGCCAATTCTATTAGTACTGTAACAAAAGCAAATCTAATGAAAGGTTATTCTGACGGTACATTCCGACCTAATCAACCTATGACTCGTGAAGAAGTAGCTGCCCTCTTCAACAACATCACTGATGATGGTACAGCAGCATTCTTATCTAGCAAATTTAAAGATATTACATCCGATCGTTGGTCTGCCCTCGCTATCGAATCTGTATCGCGTAAAAATATCATCAGCGGTTATGGCGATAATACATACAAACCTGAAAAATATATGTCTCGCCAAGAATTTGCTGTAGTAGCAGACAACTATATTCACTACTTAGGATATACAACAGAAGATCCAACAGCCCTTGATAATATTGCTTATGGAGACCAAAAATTCGTAGCTCCTTGGGCTCAAGATGCAGTTCGTGAACTTGCATACCTTGGCTTCACAAACTACGCTCCTGGCACATTATTTAACCCTGAAAAATATGTAACCCGTGCTGAAGCAGCGGAAATTGCATATCGCATGACGCAAACAGAACAAGCTCTTGCGTTCCATAACACATTGTTCAAGCAACAAGTAGAAAGCAAAACAGCTACTATCATCGACAAAACATTGGGCTATGGCAATGATTTCACAAAATTCCGTCAAGACGGTGCCCTCTTCTGGGATGGTGGAAAGTTACATGCGTCTTTAACGGATAAGAAAAAAGCAGAGGCTGTTGCTCATGCAATCTCTGAAGCGCAAGATCCTCAACTTGAAAGTGCCCTTGTTGTATCTCAAGGCAAGTTAAATCAAGCACAACTTGAAGATTACCAATCTGACGCTATTGATTTATACAAAGCAAAAGAGCCAAAAGGTAACATCATCTCCATCCGTCCTAACGACGATACAAGCGCTCTTATCATTACAGCTGACTCCGTTCAAAAGGACACTGTGAAAGCTTTCAAAAAGAAATTCAAAAACAATGTAGTCGTACAATTACCACAACCTGAGACAGTAAAACCGGATGCAGCAATTCAATTCCCATTGCCTCCACGCGTAAACTACTACGACACAACAAATAAATAATTAAATAATCTCAACAATAAAAAGCCGTGTTCCTACACGGCTTTTTGTTTTACCCTCATTCAAAACTAAATAGTAATCTCCCTTTATATTTTAATTGCTATAATACAAAAAAGAACCGCCCCGAAGGAGCGGTTCTTCTCACAATTAAACAGCTGTTACTATACACACATAATCGAATTCACACAGTTCGATTATTTTTTTGTTACATCATTTTGGCGGTCACGTAAGTTACCAACTGGTACATATACGGTACCTGCACTGTGGATTGTATCCACGTCTTGTTGTAAAACCATTACAACAGAATAATCATCAGTTGTGTAGAATTCAGTAGGCATTTTATCGATGTTTACTTCGCCGCCTAATTGATTTTTCACATCTTGATTATTGTCGATAGCATTCACTAATTCTTTTTTGTTAAGACCACCAAGGTCATACAAGGATAATTGACGACCTGTTGTAGTGTTGAATGTGAAGCCTTTTACATAGTTGACGCCATTCGCATCACGGTCACGCATTGTGTACGTATGAATCAATACACTGAAAATACCATTTTTGTCTGTTTTAACATCGTAATACATTACTACATTTGTTTTATCAGCTTCTTTGGCATTTAATTTTTCTACGTCGTTTTGTACTTTAGCAACGTATTTTTTGATAGTGTTATTGATTGCTTTTTCTACAGTTGGGCTAACAGATTTAACTGTTGGGAATACTAGATCAAGGTGATCTGTAGTAGATTCCACTGGAGATACAGCCACCTCTTTACGATCCATATAGCGGTCCGCATTTGGTGCTACTACTTCAACTGCGTTACGATCAACTTTAGTTGCTACAGAGCGTAACGCACGATTTTGCTCTGGTGTAGCAGTGCTAGAGATACGGTATGTTAAATCATTGCGATTTACTTTATTCGTATCAGCTTGCGCTGCTTGCACTGTTGCAGTGTCTTTAGTTACAGGAATTTCGCTTGCTGCAAAGGATACTACTGGCAATGCAGCAGCCATCATGATGAGTACAGACTGTTTTAATTTCATTGTTTACCTCTTATTGTTGTTCTTGCTCAGCTTTCATTGCTAAAGCTTCTTCTTTATTGAATTTGTGAGTTACAACACGGCGAACAAGGTAGATACCAGAGAAGATGAATGCAAGCAATCCTAACCATTGTGCTGTGCTTTCAAAATCAGGGCCTACTAATTCAAGTGGAGATTCACCACCACCAGTTGTAACGGACAATACAATAATAACAGCTATGATTACACCAATCAAGCTTTCACCAACAATCAAACCAGAAGCGAAGAGAACACCACGACGGTTAGATTGTTCAACATCGTACTCAGCAAGTTCGCCAGCACGCATTTTAGCACGAGCTACTAGGTAACGACCTACGAAATAGCTAATGAAAGAACCTAAGATAAGAGGTACTTCCAATGTTGGAGGTAAATAGATACCCATACCAACTGCCAATGGAGGCAATGTTAAAGAAGCTGTTGTGCTCTTAAGGATCAAGTTAACGATGATTGCTACTACGCCAACACCAACGCCGATCAAGATGTAGTTCCAATCCATGCTAGAACTGAAGATACCTTGAGCAATTGTAGTCATCAAAGTTGCTTGTGGAGCGGATAATGCAGCATTAGGGTCCATTTCAGCACGTGGTAACGCACCTGTGAAGCCGTATGCTTGGTAAAGTAAGTTAAGAACAGGAGCAATTGCAATTGCACCAGCTACGGAGCCAAGTAACAACGCAATTTGTTGACGCCAAGGTGTAGCACCAACGAGTTGACCTGTTTTCAAGTCTTGCAAGTTATCGTTAGAAATAGATGCAATCGCGATAACTACGGATGTCATGAAGATAGCCATAGCTGTAGCGAATTGTACGCCTGCTTCTGTAGCGAACAAGTTATTTTCAGAAGCGATGAAGTACACCACTAAAGAAGAAATAATAGTCGCCAAGATACCGATACCGGAGATTGGAGATGCAGATGTACCGATAAGGCCTGCCATGTAACCACATGCAGCAGCTACGAAGAAGCCGATTAGCAATGCTACGAGAACACCTACGATAACAAGTGTCCACATTAAGCCTGCGCTAATAGGTACTGCAGATACGAAGTCCCAGAATGTAAGAACTAAGCCTAAAAGAATGATACCGAACACGATGATAACAGATTTTGTGCTCATATCTGTATCCATGCGGTGCAATTCACGCTCTGCGGAACTGCTGTTCATGGATTTAACAGAAATTTTCATACCTTCGATAATAGGTTTGATCAATGTAATCAAAGTCCAAATCGCTGCGATACCGATAGCACCAGCACCGATGAAACGAACTTTAGATTTCCAAACAGCCATTGCAAACTTAGCAGTAGCACCGCCATCTGGAGCAAAGATGTTAGTGAAATAAGGTACGAAGCCAGCCCAAGCGATGAGTACACCAACTAGGATAGCGATACCAGAAGCGATACCGATAAGGTAACCAGCACCTAATAACGCTGTAGAGAAGCCCAATGGAATTTGAGTAATACCTTTGCTACCTACAGGAAGCCAGAAGCTCATGCTGTCGCCAAGTACTTTGAATCCGTTCGCACAAAGACTGATAATACCAGCTACAAGACCACCGGATACGATATCGCCCATACCGGAGCTAGATTGAGGGCCTTGGCCAGCATTGTGAGAGCCAACTTTCAAAATTTCTGCTGCCGCACGGCCTTCTGGATATGGTAGATCACTATTTACTACCATGGCACGACGCAATGGAATGGTGAACAATACACCAAGGGAACCACCGCATGCGCAGAGCAAGAATGTTTGCCAGAATGGGAAACCATTCCAATAACCAAGCATTAGTAGACCTGGCAAGATAAAGATAATTGCGGACAAAGTACCGGCTGCAGAAGCCTGTGTTTGTACCATGTTGTTTTCAAGAACGTTAGAATCCTTGAAGAAACGTAAAATTGCCATTGAAATAATGGCTGCCGGAATGGATGACGAGAATGTCAAACCAACCTTCAAACCGAGATATACGTTAGATGCTGTAAAAATTACAGTAATCAATGCACCAAGTAGCATCCCACGTAGTGTCAGTTCCGGCAGATGAAGGTCATGGCTCATAAAGTCATGTTTCATAAGTACTTACCTCCTCTGTGAAACTAGAGCTTACAACATATAATAAGCTACTACCATTTTATCCTGTTAAAGCGATGATTTCAATATATATGCGATATTTATAATGTATACATGTTTCATTAGTTCATGAACTATGTAGGGAAAGGCAATCTTTTATGAAACATGTATACAAATTAATATAAATCGTCGCATATATATTGGGAGAGGGGAAAAGGTGTATATGCACAAATCGCATATACACCTCTCTTCTATATGAAAATAGAAATCATTATCTTTTATTCTGTACAAATATACAGGATTTTATATAATTAAATTACCGACGATAAGGTCGGCATGTCTTTTAAGGAGGTTGTAAACATTATGGAAACAAGAATTGAATATGATTCAATGGGACCAGTCGAAGTCGACGCTAGACGAATTTACGGACCTCAAACGCAACGCTCGTTCAATAACTTTAAGATCGGTGACCACCGCATCCCTATTGAACAAATCAAAGCGCTTGCGCTTGTAAAAAAAGCATGTGCTTTAACCAATGCAAAATGTGGCGCAGTAACTGAGGAAAAAGCGAAACTCATCGCTCAAGTAGTAGATGAGATCGTGGACGGCAAATGGGATGATGAATTCCCATTGACTGTATTCCAAACAGGTTCTGGCACACAAACTAACATGAATGTGAACGAGGTAATCGCTCACCGGGCTAAACAGTTAGATGAAAGCAACCCGCTCCATCCTAACGACGATGTAAACCGCGGCCAAAGTACAAACGATACATTCCCTACGGCAATGCATATCTGCGCGTACTTTGAAATTACAAAACGCGTAATCCCTGCATTGGACGGCCTTATCCAATCCTTTGAAAAATTGCAAGAAAAAGGTAAAGGCTTGCAAAAAGTTGGTCGTAC
>CAKPSA010000063.1 GCA_934183145.1 uncultured Veillonella sp. | reverse complement strand
TTGGCTACGATAGCAAGTCGCGGGATGGGTGTTATCTTTAACGAGGTTATGGCTCGACAAACGATGATGCGTGGTTCTGTAACAGTAGAGAGTTTAACCGCAACGCCGTGGGGAACATTATCCTTTACCGACTTGGTGTGGAAGGATCCAGAAGGTCGTGAATTGCTCACCGTTCCCAGTGGTAAAATTCGCGTCAATATGTGGGATGTTGTCACTCGTAACTTTAAGGCTTCCGCTATCAATGGCATTGAGCTCAACGATGCTACAATCGTGGTCGACCTAGATGATAATAACCGAATAGACTTCGTACCTGCATCGCCTGATGTGAATAAGCCTCTTGATGAGGTGGAGCCGCGACCTAAGCCGCCTAAAAAGACGACACAAGATCGGCAAGAGGAATTGGCTAAAAAGGTTCGTAATTTTAATTGGGAAGGCCAACATTTGGATCTTACCATTACACTTAGAAATAATCAGCTTGAAATCTTTCAGAAAAATCGTCACTATGTGATGAAGAATGTAGAGGCTAAAATCCATCTTGATAGTAAGCGCGCTATTCGCGTCGATATGGAAACTGGTAAGTTTGGTGGAACCGCTATTGGTGATGGAATGACACTAAAAGGTCGCGTTGATTTAAAGGATGTGTTAAAGCATCGCATGCCTCAGCTGGATTTACAGTTTGATGTGAAAGGTGTAGATCCATCGTCACTTGGTTTTGGCGATAATATTCACGATGCTATGACCTTGCTGACGCGAGTAACTGGTGATTTTAATCGACCGTTGGCTAAAGGCCGTGTAACGATGCCTATTTTACGTATTCCTGCGCTTACCTTTGAAAACGTCGTGGGTGATGTGACGTACCAAGATGGCATTTTAAACTTTGAAAATGTTAATGCTAATGTGTACAGTGGCAAATTAGAGGCAAAAGGTGTATATAATTTAGACACTAGGGCCTATACCATTACGGGGGTAGCCAAGAATTTAGATAGTAGTGAGGCCCTTAAAACACCTGAGTTCGTCGTTCCTGTATCGGCTAATTTGAACTTTAAAAGCGAAGGTAAGCCTCGTGATATGGAGGTATGGGGGAATTTCTGGTCTGGTCAAGGCCATTATATGCTTATTCCTATCAAAAATATTACAGGAAACTTTCACAATAAGGGGCGTCTTTTATCCTTTAGTGATGTGACAGTCAATACAAATATTACGACCATTTCCACAGATGCGTTGCGTATCGATAATGGGCAGCTCACCATGGGGCCTCTCAATATTACATCTCATGGGGGTAGTAATTTTATCCTCTACGACGAATCCTTCGATGAGATTGATGAGAATATGGATCGGATTAAAGTTGGGATGAAACAAGCTGGCGAAAATAGCAAACGTGCATCTGAGTCGGCTAAAGGTCTCGATAACTTTAAGCCTCCTGAGGATTTAAAAGCATCCTTTGATGATGTAAAACGCCAAATGGATGGGGTGAAAGATATTTTTAAAGGTATCAAAATAAAGTGATAGATGAAAGATAAATGATATTGGCTCTCTTTCATGGTGCACTTAGTTATCTAGTTTATAATAAATCTCCGTTATCATAATTTTTGATAAAACACTTTTGTGTTATTTGGAGGTTTTTTATGAAAGCATCAAAACAATTCTCTATCGTTTTAGCTGCATCTGTACTGGCATTAGGTGTTGCTGCATTAGCACCACAACAAGTATCCGCATCTATGGATTATAATACTTACAATCCTACAACATTGAGCCCTAACGGTACACGCTATGGCGCAGATACTACATATGTATCCAATAACAACAATACAGATAATAGCACATATGTTATTAAAGACCCTGCTACAACAGAGGTAAAAGACTGGCCAGAGACTACTGTTACTGATGATGATCCAGCAGACTATAGCCCTGAAGCAAATAGCCTTAGCTATTGGCTTGCCAAATTTAATAGAGTGCTTGGTAGAGATTACAAATTCTAGTTTTGAACAGCCATATATGACTATAAAAAGAAAAGGTCCCGTTATGGGACCTTTTTTGTGTGCCTAGATTGCGTTACATCTTTAATAGATTTATTTAACAATCTAATTGATTCACTTATCGATCTAATCCGTTAGCACGTTGGTATTCAGATGTATTTGTAGATTGAGTTTGCTCGTCTGTAGTTACAGTATCTTTAGCTAAGGATTTCTTAATTTTAATAAGAGGTTTTTCTGTAGCTTTTGGATCTTCTTTTTTCTTTACATCATTTTGAGATGGTGGCAAGAATGTATTGAGTTCATTCTTGTGAGGTACCTCTGTGTTTGTAGTAGACGCTAATTGTGCGCGTTGAGGGGCGATGAAGATTTCATCCTTTGTAATTTTTACATCGTTCAATAATAATTTGAATACTTGAGGTTTTACAAAGATTGTACCATCTACCTTGCGGGCTGCAGGCAAGAAGGATTCGGAAGTATCAAGGTTGATAATCTTCAATTTGCCATGGCGTACTACCTCTGCAGAATCAGGTTGGATAGCTAATGTAGCGATATTCATGTCTACTAATGCTGTTTTAGTAGGCTCATCCCATGCCACCTTATAGCCTAATGCTTCAGATACTTGGCGCAATGCTACGAGTGGTTGACCATCTACATAGATTACATTTTGTTGACCGTTGATAGGCTCAACAACCTTGCCATCTACATTGATGTGATGAGCAGTCGTAACAGATGCTGGCTTTTCAAGATTCATAGCTGGACCAGGATTCTCCATGCCAATAGCTGCCTGTGCAGGCTGTGCCGTGCCAAATGTGAAAGCTAATGCCCCTACAGCGATGCTAGATAAAATAAGTTGTTTTAATTTCATAAGTGACCTCCATAAGGTGTTATATCATTTTGAATGTATTAACGTTACCAAATGTATATGAATATTTTATTATAAATTTTAATTTTACACAATCTATGTATGAGCACAATATAATTGAACTAGATTATAGGGATAGTTTATTTAGAGATATGGGCTAAGCTGGTCATTTAACTATAGTCTGAAATCGTTTATCTCTATAAGTAGTGTATGCTTTTATATGCTATAATTAAGTGTTACATGAATTATTTAGTATATCTAATTATAGAGTTCAAGAATGTATAGAAAGAGGTTCCTTATGGCATCCGGTAGATCTGAAAAAGAGTTACAAGGGGTAACGATGTTAGGTCACAAGACCGATTACCCAACTGATTATGCACCACAGGTGTTAGAGGCGTTTGATAACAAGCACCCAGATAATGATTATTTTGTTAAGTTTAATTGTCCTGAGTTCACTAGTTTGTGTCCTATGACAGGTCAACCTGACTTTGCCACAATCTATATCTCTTATGTACCACATAAGAAAATGGTTGAGTCCAAGTCTTTGAAATTGTACCTATTTAGTTTCCGTAACCATGGGGATTTCCACGAAGATTGCATCAATATCATTATGAAAGACCTCATCAAGTTGATGGATCCTAAGTATATCGAGGTGTGGGGTAAGTTTACGCCGCGTGGTGGTTTGTCCATCGATCCATACGCAAACTACGGCAAGCCTGGTACAGAGTGGGAAAAGACGGCAAAAGAGCGCCTTCATTTCCACGACATGCAGCCTGAGCGCGTAGCATATCGTTAATATGGTATATGAATATTTAACAATGGGCACATCGATCATAATGTTTTTTATGATCGGTGTGATCTTGTCTGTTCACCCTGCATCCATAATCGTAGGGGAGCATACGAAGTTATCACATCTCAGCAGATGGACTCGGTGGAATGGATATTTTTTTTTAATATTGATCCTCTTTATCCTGGATGTACTCATAACAGATGGTATATACACTGCATTTTATGATGTGTATGGCAATCTATCTGCTCTGCGTGAGCTGATATTTGATCCGATGGCGATATTCTTTAGTGAAAGCTTCCAAATAGGCGTTGTTTTCGTCTTTGTTTTAGTATTGTTACAAGTGTTAGGCCTCGTCGATTTGGCTCATGGTGAAAGGAATTTATCTTTTCATTATGACCAACTACATCAAGGCAAAGAACAACCGTCTTGGATGGAACGGTATATGGCGTATACAAAGGGCACGTTGGGTTCAGGTATGGTAGGTCTGCTTTATATGATGCGGATGACCATGAGAACCATGTGGCCTTATATTATATGTCTTATGTGGTTCAAGCTTATAGCTATACTCACTAATGTGCTACTTTCACCAGTCATCAATCGATTAATGCATGTTGAATCGCTGGCATCGACGCATATCATACTGGACCCTTATGTAGCGTCATATTTGATAGCAGGATTTTTGTGGGGCTATGTAGCGCTACACTATGACATAGATAAGGCGTATAACGTAGCGAATAGTACTGTTATTGCCATCATTCCACGGCTTACCGTTATACTCGGGGCCGTCATCTTTGTTGGACTTGCGCTAGCTATCATTATGGTGCCTGTTACATGGGGTGTGGTGGTAGACACACTGACAAACATATAAATAAACCTAGTTATTTCCTATATTTTTAGGGTTTTAAAAGCGGTTCTCATTCTCTTGACAATGCATAGATGCAGGTGATAGAGTATGAATGTATTTATGGGAATACACAAATGGTTATATCCAGTGTATAGAGAATAACAAGGTGAAAATCATATCGTCCTTGGGATGTTCCTGAGGACGATTTTTATCATCTATCGCCAAAAGGAGGATCAGATGAGCGTAGTCACAAATCAAACAACTGAACTGATTGGTAAAACTCCGGTATATCAATTACCAAATACCAATATTTATGTAAAACTTGAAAAATATAATGTAGGCGGCTCTGTGAAAGACCGTGCTGTACTTGGCATGTTACAAGATGCTAAGGAAAAAGGACGCCTTCACGAAGATAGCATTATCGTTGAAGCTACAAGTGGTAATACAGGCATTGCTCTTGCCATGGTGGGCGCTATCTTGCATATTAAAACTGTTATTATTATGCCTGAAAGCATGAGTAAAGAACGCCGTGAGCTTATTAAGGCCTATGGTGCGCAACTCATCTTAACACCGAAAGAAACGGGTATGAGAGGTGCTCTTGAACGCGCTAATGAAATTTTAGATAAATACCCAAATGCTTTCACATTGGGCCAATTCGTAAACCCTGCAAATCCAGATATGCATTATCGTACAACTGGTGCCGAAATCGTAGAACAAGTGCCAAATGTAGACGTATTCATAGCTGGTATCGGTACTGGGGGCACTTTCACAGGCGTTGCAAAACGATTGAAAGAACATAACCCTAACTTAAAGGCCATCGCCGTAGAGCCAACAGGTTCTCCGGCAATTACGGAAGGCAAGGGCGGTCCTCACAAAATTCAAGGTATAGGGGCAGGCTTTATTCCTGAAAACTTTGATCAAAGCTTGATGGACGGTGTACAAACTGTAAGCGATGAAGAGGCTTTCAGTGAAGTGCAAACCTTTATGCGTGAAAGCGGTGTTTCTATTGGTCTTTCCTCAGGGGCGGCTATCGTTGCGGCAAAGCGTATTGCTCGTGAAGAGCCAAAGGCGAATATTGTGGTGATTGCGCCGGATGGGGTAGAAAAATATTTATCCCTTTTGGACTTTGCCAATAATGAATATGTAAAGTAATGGATTTCGCATAGATAAAACATCTTATGTATAGGAATACATACCACATATGTTGTATACTATATATTATATATGAGTAGAGTTATTTGAGATGGAGTCGCTATGATACAAGGTTTACGCGAATTATGGGGCAAAATTCAATATAATATTAAACGCGTAATGGATTCTGACCCGGCAGCAACAAATGTGTGGATGGTTATTTGGACATACCCGCATATTACAGCTTTGTTCTGGCATTTCTTTGCGCATCGCCTCTATAAGGCGGGATGGCCAACATTAGCTCGTCGCGTAGCACTTCATTCTCGTCACGTAACCGGCATTGAAATCCATCCAGGTGCTACTATTGGTCGTGGTTTATTTATTGACCATGGCATGGGTGTCGTTATCGGTGAAACGGCAATCGTAGGGGATAATGTGACCTTGTTCCATCAAGTGACATTAGGCGGTATGTCCTCTAAAAAGGTAAAACGCCATCCGACCATCGAAGATGAAGTACTTATCGGTACAGGTACGAAAATCTTAGGTGATATTACTATTGGGGCTCGCACTAAAATCGGTTGTAACCTCGTTATCAAACACGATATCCCTAAAGATATGGTTATCTTTGAAACAGATCCGGAAAATATGTATGTCCGTAAACCTCGTCGCACTAATAACGGTAAGGCTGAGGAAAAGAAAATTCCTGATGATTACATAGAATATTACATTTAATATAGTGGAATAAAACCGCATATAATATAGAAGGATAGAACCTCTAACTATTAGTTGAACTAGTAGTTAGAGGTTTTTTTATAAAAATATTCAAAAAAATCGATTTAATATATTGACAAGGAAAATCATTATTGGTAAAATAAGTCATGTAATCAATATTGATTACAAATTAGATAAACGAATTGATGGCATAGAAGCCGACTTAGTTTATTCTACTTTTTGAATAAACTGTATTTGAGAATTAAATGAAAAAGGAGTATTACTATGAAAAACTTACAACAAGTAAACCAATATTTAGCAGATCTTTCCGTATGGAACGTAAAATTACATAACCTACATTTCAATGTAACAGGTCCACAATTCAAATCCATCCACGAATATTTGGAATCTATTTATGATGAAGCGTTTGAATACTTCGATGCAGTAGCAGAACACGTGAAAATGCAAGGTCAATTCCCATTGGTTAATGCTGCAGAATACGCAAAATTGACTAAAATTGAAGAATTAGGTCAAGAAGATATCCCTCAAGCGAAAGTAATTGAAATTCTTCTTAAAGACTTTAAATACATGAATGATCAAGCTGTAGCAATCCGTGCAGCTGCTGATGAAGAAGGCGACTTCTTGCTTGTAAGCATGATGGAAGATCACGTTGCATACTATGTAAAACAAATCTGGTTCATCGAATCTATGTTGAAATAATACGATTGACAATGCCTTATTGGGTATGATATGATTACCCAGTAAAGCATGGAGGATTACTCAAGAGGCTGAAGAGGACGGTTTGCTAAA
>CAKPSA010000062.1 GCA_934183145.1 uncultured Veillonella sp. | reverse complement strand
AAAATCTTAAGATTCTTAGATTTTTTCTCTAATATCTCTATTATACTGTTAAATTTGAATTGTGAAAAGGTAGTTTGTACAACAACCCCTATTTTTTCCACAATTTGTAGTTTTTCGGCGGAATTTTCATCTTCGATGATTATTCCTTTGTTATTCGCCCATAAATTGATACTTTTAACCTCAGGATGGTTTTTTTCGCCTAAAATCACTAAAGTCATTCCATCTTCAATAACAGACTTAGCATCTTGTTGTGCTTTTTTTACATGAGGACATGTAGCATCTAAAATATGTAAGCCCTTTTCTTCAGCTTCTGCATAAATGGCAGGCCCTACACCATGAGATCGAATAATCATTGTTCCTTCGTCAATATCAGCCACCTCTTGAATAGGACTTACACCTTTACTTTCCAAGCGCCCTACAACTTGAGGATTGTGAATGATAGGACCTAATGTATAACTTTTACCCTCGCTATTGGCAGCTTCATCAGCCATTTCAACAGCTCGTTTTACACCATAGCAAAAGCCATGATTTTCAGCCAAGATTATTTCCATAAAGTCTCCTCTATACGATTTTCATGATACGAATCTATCATGCGTTGAATTTCACCCTTAACACGATCATTAACCTCTTTGATTGCTTCAGGTGTTGGTTTAGCTTTACTTACAGGAACCTGTTTACCAATTATACATGCGACTTGATTTTTCTTCATATTGTGGGAGCCAATAATGGCAACTGGTGTAATACCAATTCCAGTACGCAACGCAATAGATGCTGCTCCGTCATGGAATCTTCCAAGCTTCCCACTCTTTTGTCGATTGCCCTCAGCAAAAATGCCTAGTACCTTATTATCCTTTAATAAACCTAATGCATGACGTATAGCTACCTTATCGATAGCTCCGCGATTTAGTGGAAACGCACCAAGCCAAGTACAGAAAAATCGAGAAATAGGATTAACAAATAACTCTTGCTTGGCCATAAAATGTACATGTCTAGGTAATGCATAGCCACAGATAGGTGGATCATTATTACTCAAATGGTTTGGTACAACAATAACGGGGCCTTCCATAGGAAAATTATCACGGCCATATACTTTTAATCCATAGCCTACTTTATAGCGTAACCAAAAGGCAGTACGCCAAAGCCATGTAGAAAATTTATTCATCTTAGATTCGCTCCTGTACTAGATGCAATATATGTTCCACTGTTTCTTCAAATGTCATGTTACTAGAATCTACAACGATAGCATCCTCAACACATACGAGTGGGGATTCATCACGATTTTTATCCATTTCATCGCGACTTTCTACATTCTTTTTAATGTCTTCTAATGGTTGCTCATTAGAGGTACCTTGAACTTCAAGCCATCTACGTTTTGCACGTGCATCAACGGAAGCAGTTAAATATATTTTTAATTCTGCATTCGGTAATACAACAGAACCTATATCACGACCATCTAAAATAACACCACCAACAGCTGCCATTGCTTGTTGACGTTCAACTAAGTATTCACGTACTCCCTTATAAGAAGCAATTGTCGATACATTCTCATTGATTTGTTGTTGTCGAATTAGATCTGTTACATCTTGGCCTTTCACAAACACCTTACAAGCACTTGCCGTAGGCTCTAGTGTTAAATCTAATGAAGGAAGTAATGCCTCTACATCCTTTTGATTGTTAACATCTACGTTGCTATCAAGAACCGCCCACGTAACACCTCGATACATAGCGCCTGTATCAATATATAAGTAACCCAACTCATTAGCCACTACTTTTGAAATACTACTTTTACCAGCCCCTGCAGGACCATCAATAGCAATGGCAATCTTTTTAGTATTCATAATAACCTCTATTCTTCATCACCATGTACGGCATGCATAGCCGCTACATAACCAGTGGAAAAAGCGGCTTGTAAATTATAGCCACCTGTAAAGGCATCAATATCCAATACCTCACCAGCGCCATATAAGCCTTTTACTAATTTAGATTCCATTGTTTTAGGACTAAATTCTTTCAACGAGATACCACCAGCTGTAACAATAGCTTCTGCCACAGGGCGTAACTCCTTAACAGTTAATGTCATATGTTGTAATACATGACATAAACGCAAACGTTCCTCTTTTGTGATTTGATTAATTGGCTTACTTGAATCTAATTCAGCAAGCTTTATAACAATGGGAATAAGATTTACAGGCAGTAAATCTTTCATCCCATTAGCCAATTGTTTCTTAGAATATAAATCAAAATCTTTTTGTAAACGCTTATCTAATACTTCTGCCGTTAATGCAGGCTTAAGATTGATTTCAATCGTAATTTGAGGATTTTTCTTACGCAATAATTTGCCTACCGTATGACTTAAAGATAAAATGGTAGGACCTGTAAGGCCAAAATGGGTAAACATCATTTCCCCAAATTGCTTAGCCTGTACCTTATTTTTAGAAATAACGGATACCTCAACATTACGAAGGCTAAGCCCCATGATATCCTTCACCCATGATTCCTCTGTTACTATTGGCACCAACGATGGTCTAATATCCGTAATGGTATGCCCTATTTTCTTAGCTAAAGTATATCCATCACCAGTAGAACCTGTTAACGGATAGGAAGCACCCCCAGTACAGATGATAGCAGCATCACAAGCATATTGTTCCTTATCTGTTGTAGCCCCCACAACATGACCATCCTCAACAGTAATAGATGTAACAGGTTCATTCAAATGAACTCTGACATTATATTTTTTAAGAATTTTCATGAACGTATTGCGTACTTCTAAAGCTGAATCAGATTCAGGGAATATGCGCCCGCCACGTTCTACCTTAGTTTTCAACCCCCAACTATGTAATAGTTCAAGCAAGTCTTCATTACTAAAACGTTCGTACGCTCCATAGAGAAATTTACCGTTACCTGGTGTATTTTTAATAAACTCAGTCATATCTGCATTATTTGTAATATTGCATCGACCTTTACCAGTAATTCCCATCTTCTTACCAACCATATTCATTTTTTCAAGTAATATGACACGAGCACCTTCACGACCTGCTATAACAGCCGCCATAAGACCTGCCGCACCACCACCAATGACTATGATTTGTTTCATTTCTTATCAGTCCCCAACGCTTTAAGTGCTTTTACCTCTCTAATTGTAAGCTGACGAGACGCACCACGTTTTACACCGCCCAATGTGAGTCCTGCATAAGCAATACGTTTTAAATTATGGATTCGATACCCAAAGTGTTCAAACATACGACGTACTTGGCGATTACGCCCTTCATGAATTGTAATCTCTACTTCATGGACACCGTTATGATCGTCAAAACCTAAATCTACAATTGTAGCAGGTGCTGTCATTCCATCTTCAAGTTTTACGCCATTCGCAATGACTTGTAAATCTTCATCACGAACGCGACCTTTGATTCGCACTTCATATGTTTTTTCTACGCCTTTAGAAGGATGTGTTAAGTTTTGTGCTAACTCACCATCATTGGTAAGTAATAATAAACCTTCAGTATACAAATCGAGACGGCCAACAGGGTAGATACGTTTAGATTCATTCTTAATATAATCCAAAACCGTTTCTCGACCTTGAGGGTCAGATACAGATGTAATGACACCCTTTGGTTTATTTAACAAGTAATATACAGGTTTCTCTTGAGCTAATAATTGCCCATTAACCTTAACCTTATCCTTTTGGGGGTTAATTTTTACGCCTAGCTCAGTTACCTTGCGTCCATTAACCTGAACTTTTCCTTCTGTAATTAATTCTTCTGCTTTACGTCGTGATGCAACACCACAACTAGCGATAAATTTTTGTAATCGTTCCATATTATCCTTCTGTTTCCGAAACTTCTTGATGTAAAGCTTCAATAGATTCTACACCAGCACTTCTTAAAAACTCATCAGTTGTTCCATAAAGAATAGGTCTCCCTACAGTGTCTTTATGTCCTAATTCAGCAATAAGAGATCTAGTAAGTAATTGTTTAATGATTTTATCGCTATTTACACCGCGAATTTCTTCAATTTCAGCTTTAGTTATAGGTTGTTTATAGGCTATAACAGCTAATGTTTCCATCGCTGCATTAGATAATTTATCTTCACGTTTACGGATATAGCCGACATAATCAGCACTTTCCATAGCGCTAACTAATTCAACACCAGCCCCAGACACACGCAATCGGATACCTCGATTTTGGGTTTCTAGTTCATATTGTAATGTTTCTATATAGTTCTGTACTTCTTCTTTGGAAAGTCCAAATACGTCTCCAAGCATATCTATTGATATAGGCTTTGCCGATGAAAACAATACGGCCTCTAAATGCATTGTTGGTAAGCTCATATAGCCCCCTTTCTATACGGTACCTTCTAAGGCTGCAGTGAATACAATATCATCATCTTCATAGCGCATTTCCATAACTTGTTGTTTCAACAATTCTAAAACAGCCATAAAGATCGTTACCATACCACTCTTTGTTTCAATTGCTATTAATAACTCTCTAAAGTGTAAACTTTCACCACGACGTATCCGACTCGATAACGATACAATCATATCCTCTAAGCTGTAACTATCTTTTTCAACCTTCACTTCACGAATAGGTTCCTCTTCAGGTAAGTCCTTAGCTCGTTTCAAAGTTTGATAAAAAATCTCATACAATCGGGAAAGTTCTAAATTATATACATTGTCTAATCCCAGTACGCTTGTTTCTTCAGGCCTGCTAAATATATTAGCAGAAACCGCCGTACGTTCCATTAATAGAGCTGTAAACTCTTTAATTTTCTTAAACTCTACTAATTTTGCTACTAATTCATCGCGTGGATCCTCAGATTCATCTGGTTCAGGTTCAGCTTTTGGCAATAGCATACGTGATTTAATCTGCAATAAGGTAGATGCCATTACAAGAAACTCACTACTATAATGAATATCAAAGTGATTCCAATTATCTAAATATTCCAAGTATTGACTCGTAATTTCAACGATAGGAATATCGGTGATTTCTATTTTATGTTTTTCAATAAGATGTAAAAGTAAGTCCAAAGGACCTTCAAAGACATCCAACTTATAATTATAATCTCCCATAAACCCCAATCCTTAGAAAATATACTTTAACTATATAATTATAAAGCATTTATAGTAGTACTTTCAAATAATTGTTTTTTTTACAGTCATCTGCTATCTTTATTATAGTAATTATTATATATTATATAAAAAATTTATTGTGTATTCCTACAAGAGGGGATTTATTATGCTATCTAGTTTAAAGCAAATTGGGAGAAATCCCATCTTTCGCTTTGGTATCATTGGTATTGTTTTATACATAGCTCTATTTTTCATCTACGAACCTATTACATTGGGTCTAGATGTTGAAGATATAACGATTCTAGCAGTACCAACAATTGTAGGTACTTTTTTATTTCAATACTTTATGGGTTGTACAGTTTTTCATAGACCATTTTTAGGATACGGTTTAGTCGGTATTCTTTGGGCTCTTACATTCCCACTCCTTTTCCACTGGTCCTATGTTAAGCCATTATATTTCTATGAATTCGCTAATGACTTCTTATTTGGCCTACTCATTTTTATGGGCTTATCTGGAATTCAATTCTTACTGAACCAAACGAATCGTCTTCATAAAACTACATCATTAATCATGGCAGTTATTACCATGATATTAAGTCTTATTCCATTCTTACAAATTGGATACTACTTAACTACATGGCATTGTTTAACGCCAGCTAGTTTACTAGCAGTATATATGACAAACCCTGAGGAAGCCTTTGGTTTCTTAAAAAATGCTGCCGGTATTCCTGGTCTTATCGCTGTTGGTATCGGTCTAGTAGCTTGGACTTATCTACTCTACTGGTCTAATCTAGGAATGAAAGCAGTAGTAAACTTAAATACTACACGACCTATGCGCTCTACATTACTCATTGCATCTATAGTAGCATTCTTAGTTTATGTACCATTCTTCTTATTCCCTAAAACATGTATTGTAGCAAACTGGATTGCCGCTGGCGATTATGTAAAACAAATGCAACAATATAATGATAACCATCATTTAGTATTTGATTCCTTCAATTTAGATACAAAGGAAACCTCTGCCAATAAAACACCAGGTACGATCATATTAGTAATTGGTGAGTCTAGTTCTCGTGATTATATGAAAGTATATAATCCAAACTTCCCTTATGACGATACGCCATGGCAAGGTAATATGCGCTCTGATAATAAAGATTTTGTATTCTTTGATAACGCATATTCATCCTATGTACAAACAGTACCTACCTTAGAACGCGCTCTCTCTGAACGCAATCAATATGATGATAAACCATTCCTTGATTCAGCAAACATCTTAGACGTAGCAAAAAAAGCTGGTTATACTACCTCTTGGTTTAGTAACCAAGGCGTGTTTGGTGAATACGATACAGCCATTTCACTAATGGCAAAAACGGCAGATACTACAAAATGGTCTCATGAATCATATGCCTTCTCTGATCGCTATGATGAATCACTATTACCTTTATTACAATCTGTAGATCCTACGAAAAATAACTTTATTGTTATTCATATCATGGGTAGCCATATTTATTACAATGACCGTTACCCTCACGAATTCAGTAAATGGAAACAAGGCCCATATCCAGATGGTCAAGAAGCATATGCTAATAGCCAACTGTATACAGACTGGTTGTTACAACAAATCTATACGTATGGTAAGGAAAAATTAAACTTACAAGCTATGGTGTATTTCTCTGACCACGGTGAAAGTTTAGATAAATCTCATAACCCAGATACATTTGACTTTGTTATGACTCACATTCCATTCTGGATTTATTTATCCCCTCAATATCGTGCGGAGTATCCTCAAACTGCAGCAGAACTTACTAATCACGAGCATCAATACTTTACAAATGATTTACTATATGACACATTAATCGGCCTCATGCATGCACCTAACCAACGTTATGATGCAACACGAGACTTTACTAATGCCAAGTATCGTTTTAATTTACATAACCTTACTACCTTACTTGGGGAACAACCATTAACTAATGATCCTGTAAATGCAGGAAAATAAATATTACTATTTCTAGTAATGAATACATCATTTTAATATTTAATGATAGCTAGATAAGATTATAGTAAATTCAATTAAATTAAATGCAAAAAGAGATGAGTTAACAACTCATCTCTTTTTTGATTTGATTAATAGATCAATATCATCTTCCGTATAAACCTCTATATTATTCTTTAATAAAGCCTCTACAGTGCATCCATGACCCTCCCGTAGGGTTTTACTAAAGGTACCATCGTAAATGCGCTTATAGCCACAACTAGGGCTTTTTGCTTTCATTA
>CAKPSA010000061.1 GCA_934183145.1 uncultured Veillonella sp. | reverse complement strand
TTTTGAATACTTCCGTTTGTTACATATGGTTGTGTTGTAAAGTATAGTGGCATTACTAGAGCTTCATCAAAAATCATCTTTTCTGCTTGATGCATCAATGCATCACGTTCAGCCCCATTTGGTGTCGTACGAATACGAGCGATTAACTCGTTATAGTCTTCACTATGGTACTGACTATCGTTGTCTTCAGCAGAGAATACTTCTAAGAAGTTTTGTGGATCACTGTAATCCGCAACCCAAGATGCACGAGCAACTTGGTATTTACCAGCTTCGCGATCTGCTAAGAATACCTTTGTCTCTTGATTTTGTAAGCGCACATCTGCACCAAATGCATTTACCCATGCATCCTGTACAGCTTCAGCAATCGCTTTATGTAATTCGCTTGTATTATACAAAATCGTAATTGGAGGCAATGGATGGTTCTTATCATAGCCTGCTTTTTTCAAAATTTCTTTAGCTTGTTCTACATCTTCATAAACAAGATAGCTACCAGCTTCACGGAAGTCTTCACGACCGTTACTTTCAAGCATGCCATATGGAACAAATGCATAAGCAGCCTCTTTACCGCCGCGAACAATATTGTTAACGATATTAGCACGGTTGATAACCATGGAGAATGCTTTACGTACTTCAGGGTCTGTGAAAGGTTCTGCTTTCACATTAAATACGTAATAATAGTTACCAAGCATAGGTCCAATATGTAATAGACCAGCCTCTTCTAAGCGTTTTTGATCCGCTACAGGAGGCTCAACAGTCATATCTGCTTCGCCACCTTCAACCAATGTAAGGCGTGTGCTTTGAGATTCACTGATAGGCCAATTCATCTTCTCTGTTTTCACAGAATCCGCATCCCAGTAATCTGGATTCTTAATGAAATCCATTTCCCCATTATGTTTCCAAGATAATAAGCGGTATGGACCATTAGACACAAATGTATCTGCATTAGCAGCCCAGTTTTCATGATCTTCTACAGCCTTTTGACTTACTGGATAGTAACTATGAGATGCTAATAATTTTAAGAAATAGGCTGTTGGATTTTCTAAGGTAACCACTAATGTATCATCATCGATGGCCTTAACACCAACATCTTCAGCTTTGGCCTCACCATTATTAAAGGCTTCGCCATTTTTTAATACATATAACATATATGCATTGTCCGCATGGACTTCAGGATCTAATACGCGTTTCCAAGCGTATTCAAAGTCATGAGCCGTCAAAGGCTCTCCATTAGACCATTTTAAATCTGGTCGTAAATGGAAGGTATACTCGCGACCATCATCAGAAATATCCCAGCTTTTAGCAAGTGCTGCCTCTGGTTCACTTTCATCATTTAAACGAACTAAACCGTCAAATAATTGGAGTTGAACCGTAGCCTCCGGAGAGGTAGTAGACTTTGCTGGATCCAATGTGGATGGTTCCTGCTCAATAACATATCGGATTGTATGCTCATCAATTGTTTGTTCCCCGCGAGGATAACCAAATACAAACAAGAGCACACTCACCCCAAGAGCAAGGACCATGAGTTTTAACAAATTTCGTTTATCCATCATGGCAATGCTTCCTCTACAAATTCTTTCATGATACGCCCTACTCGAGCGCCTAACTCTTTACCTCGGTCATTATCAATATCGCTCATCAAAAGGATAAAGCAGAAATGACCTCTAAACGTTTCCAGTATGCCCCCATCATGCTCTACGCGATCAAGGGATCCTGTTTTATGGTGAAAGCGTACATCTTCCCCCCAATAAAACGGCAAAATATCACGGAATTGTTGGCGACCTAAAATGTTCCACATTTCTCGGCCATAAAAATCTCTATCACGACATTCAAAAATGTGTTTATAGAGACGAGCTAACGCCATAGCAGTCATACGATTATCACGGCCTTCGGCGAGAGCTTCAAAGTCCATCATCATGCGATTAAGTTCTATCTCATCTACACCAAGCTGTTCTGCACGAGCATTGATATTTTCCATTCCAAGAACTGTAATGAGCAAATTTGTTGCAATATTATCGCTGAGAACCATCATAAGACGGCATAACTCAAGATACGTAAAGCTATGCTTTGCTACTAATTCTTGTAGTGCTCCACCACCTTCAACACGAGGTGTTCTAGATAGTGGAACTGTATCATTAAGGTCTAACTGTTCAGTACGAGCTAAATGGAACACATATTCCATGATGAGTACCTTGATCAAACTTGCACTTGAATGTACCGTATCCTCCCCTTTAGAAGCGATAATAATCGGTTCCTCTTCATCGTCAAATTGAAGTACTACATAGGATATATTTCCTTTTGGTGCTAATTCTTTAATAACTGTATCGAGTTGATGCTCCAAGGACTTGCCAACAAGTAACTTTTCCATACTATTCTCCCATTATATGTGCCAGCATGCGATGCGGCGATCTGCCCAGTCACGAAGAGGTGGACGTTCTGCAAAGCAACGACCCTCTGCTTCTGGACATCGACCACTAAACAAACAACCTTTAGGTGGGTCTAGTGGATTTGGTGGGTCCCCTTTAAGAGGTGCTCCAATTGGAGCATGTGGTATAACAGGACCATTTAAGGCCGTCAAAGCGCGAGTGTAAGGATGTTGTGGGAATTCGTATAAATCCAGTGCTGGACCTTCTTCCATAACAGCACCTAAGTACATAACCACCATGCGATGACTGATGTAGCGCACCATGTTTAAATCATGAGAAATAAAGAGGTACGAAATACCATGTTGTTCTTGTAATCGTTCAAGCAATGTCATAATTTGCACTTGAAT
The DNA here is from genome assembly GCA_934183145.1 of uncultured Veillonella sp. Taxonomy (GTDB): domain Bacteria; phylum Bacillota; class Negativicutes; order Veillonellales; family Veillonellaceae; genus Veillonella. Next base: position 4,677 of record CAKPSA010000061.1, on the reverse strand, counting down.
CGATACATCTAGTGCTGAAATCGGTTCATCACAGATGATGCACTGCGGCTGCATAATAAGAGCACGTGCAATACCGATACGTTGACGTTGACCACCAGATAATTCATGAGCATAACGCTCACCAAAAGACATGTTCAAACCAACTTGATCAAGCACTTCTTTTACGCGAATAACGCGATCACGAGGTGTATACTTTGGATCCAGCTCCAAAGGTTCTTCTAAAATCGCATTAACCGTAAGACGTGGATTAAGTGATGCATAAGGATTTTGGAATACCATTTGCATCACAGGATGAACGGCTTTGCGATCCACATAAGGATCAATTTGGCGCCCATTCATATAAATAGAACCTGATGTAGCTTGATGCAAGCCCATCAACGTGTAGCCAAATGTGGATTTACCACAACCTGACTCACCTACGATACCGAGGGTTTCCCCTGGCGATTGATATAGGCTCACGCCTTGTACAGCGTGTACCGTGTGTTTTGGCTTAAATAAGCCACCTGACAGAGTGAACTCTTTAACGAGATTGTCAGTTTCCCATACGTAACTCATTAAAGTCCCTCCAACTTAGCTAACCAACATGTAAATTGGTGACCTTCACCAACATTTGTAACCATAGGAATACGATTACCACAGATACGCATAGCCCACTTACACCGTGGATTAAATGCACACCCTCGTGGTAAATCAAACAGATCTGGCGGTTGACCTTCAACGGCTTTTAATTCACCATGCCATTTACCTTGTGGTAAAGCAAGTAACAAGCCCAATGTATACGGATGACGAGGTTCATTAAAGATACCTTCTACCGTAGCAGATTCAACACATTTACCAGCGTACATAACCATAACGCGGTCGCAAATTTGAGCAATAACACGTAAGTTATGAGAAATAAAGATAATGCCAATACCAGCTTCTACAGCTAATGTTTGCATAAGGCGCAAGATTTGAGCCTCTGTTGTAATATCTAGAGCCGTTGTCGGTTCATCACAAATCAAAATCTTTGGACGACCTGCGACAGCCATGGCGATACAAACGCGTTGGCGCATACCACCACTCAATTCATGAGGATATTGAGACAATCGTCTTTCCGGTGTTGAAAGGCCCATCTTCTTTAACAAGTCGATGGCGATAGCTCGTTCGTCATAATCCTCACCATATGCATTGGTACGATGGATAACCTCATACATTTGCTCCCCAATCGTCATTATTGGATTCAAAGATGTCATAGGATCTTGGAATACCATGGCAACAGTAGTACCGCGGAGTTCATTCCAGTCATCTTCAGTAAATTCAAGGCAATCATTGCCATCAATCATAAATGTATCGGCTTTGATTTTTGTTTTGCCATATGGTAGTAATCCCATTAAGGAATTAACTAGCACAGATTTACCACAGCCGGACTCACCAACAATACCTAAAATCTCACCTGGTTGTAAGGAGATATCTTGATTGCGAATAACCCGTAAAGGGCCTTGGAAGGTATCGATGGTAATGGACACATTGCGCACATCAACAATTGCATTATTCATTATCTATCTCCTTCCTTAGGGTCTAACACATTACGTAGGCCATCACCAAGGAATGCAAAACCAAGCATGGTAACGCTAATGGCAACAGCAGGGAAAATCAATTGGAATGGATAAGAGCGCATGCTACTAATCCCTTCAGAAGCGAGTACGCCCCAGCTCGCCATAGGTGCATTTACACCTAAACCGATAAAGCTAAGGAATGCTTCTGTAAAAATAGCCTCTGGTATTGCCAATGTCAATGTAATGATGATTGGTCCCACACAGTTTGGCAAAATATGACGCAATAAAATGCGATATTTCGGAATGCCCATCGCTTCAGCAGCAATGATGTATTCTTCGTTTTTCACTTTCAAAATTTGGCTACGTACGATACGGGCCATATTGAGCCAGTAGGCGATGCCCAATGCTACGAAAATAGATGTTAAACCAGGGCCAAGTACAACCATCAACAAAATTACGTAAAGTAAAAGTGGAATGCCGTACAAAACATCTACCAGCCCCATCATGATACGGTCAACCTTGCCACCAAGGTAACCTGCAATACCGCCATAAGTAACGCCGATAACAAGATTGATAAACGCCGCTACAAAACCGATGGTTAAGGAAATGCGAGCACCGTACATAACGCGCGTATAAATATCGCGGCCTAATGTATCCGTACCAAACCAATGACTAAAGCTTGGACTTTGGTTCGCATCAATCAAGGATTGATCCGCATAGGTGTACGGCGAAATAAGGGGGCCTAAAATAGCTAACACAATCATAACCAAAATGATGGTTGCCCCTACTACGGCCAAGCGATTTACCTTAAATCTTGCCCATTTACTAGGACGTTTTATAAAGCTTGTAATTTCTTCTTGAGGAGTTCGTTCAATAGGTAAAAAATCTTCCTTATTCATCTGTCCCCTCCTCTGTCGTAACACGTGGATCAATTAACGGATAAATCATATCCACCAAAATATTAAGAAATACTACAAGAGCACTATAGAAAATCGTAATGCCAAGGATAACCGTATAGTCGCGGTTATAAATGGACGTTACAAAATACTGTCCAAGGCCCGGAATAGCAAAGATTGTTTCTACGATAAAGCTACCTGTCAAAAGGCTGGCAGCCAATGGTCCCAAATACGTAATAACTGGCAAAATAGCATTGCCTAATGCATGACGAGTCAAAATAGTCCAAGAGCCCAAGCCTTTGGCGCGAGCTGTACGGATATATTCTTGTTGGTACACATCAAGCAAGCCACTGCGCGTTAAACGTGCAATGAATGCCATCGGTTGTGCTGCTAACGTTAATACTGGTAATACCATATAAGATGGGCCGCGCCATAAGGCCACTGGAAACCAGCCCAGTTCAAAGCCCACTACATATACAAGAACGGCACCAATAATAAATGTAGGCACGGAAATGCCAATGGTGGATAATACGGTAACCGCATAATCAACGATACCATTAGGGCGCATAGCACTAATAGCACCTGCTGCAATGCCACCTACTACAGCCACCATTAATGATAATAAACCGAGCTGCGCAGAAATTGGGAATGCATCACTAATAATATCGTTCACACTACGACCTTCATACTTATATGATGGTCCCAAATCGCCGGTAATAACACCACCTAAATAATCACCATATTGTTTCCATACAGGATCATCAAGATGATACTTTGCTTCAATACTTGCTTTCACCTGAGGTGGTAATTTCTTCTCAGTTGTAAAAGGTCCCCCCGGAATTGCATGCATTAATGCAAATGTTGCGGTAATGATGACCCATAAGATTATGATTGCGCCACCTAGGCGTCGAAATACATACCTTGTCATTGTCACTATCCTCCATAAAAAGTCTATCTGTTTTATTATACTACATTATGAAGTTAATTTCATGAATAACATCATTACATTTACAGAACGCCCTACATAACGTACAATAAAATATATAGTATTTTGGAGGTGTCTATGACAGAAGTACCTAGAGTCTTAACAATTCAAGACATGAGCTCCATCGGCCGTTGTGCCCTAACCGTTATGATTCCAATCATCAGCGCTATGCGTTGCCAAGCGGTTCCATTGGCAACAGCTGTATTGAGTAATCATTTAGAATATCCACACTACGAGTTTGTAGATTTATCGGCACATATGAGAGATTTTATGGACTGCTGGGATAAAAACGAAATCGACTTTCACGCCATTGTAAGTGGTTTTTTAGCATCCCCAGAACAAATTCATCTCGTGGAAGAAGCTATCGATCGCTTCGGTAATAAGGGCCAAATGATTATCGTCGATCCTGCTATGGCCGATGATGGTCGCCTCTACTCGATTTATACACCTGATATGGTAGTAGCTATGCGCAAACTTGTTTCCAAAGCTCACATTGTAAAGCCTAATTACACGGAAGCTTGTTTCTTATTAGATATTCCATTCTCTACAGATCCTATTAGCGATGATGAATTACGCGATCGTTGCAAGAGATTACATCAAATGGGTCCTGACATGGTTATCATGACCAGCGTACCATCTGAAACACATGCGGTTATCGCGGTCTATGATGGACCAACTGATTATTTAAAAACTTATGATATTCCTCTTATCCCTGTGAAAGCTACAGGAACTGGGGATATCTTTACTGCTGTATTATCCGGTGCTGTAATGAGGGGATACTCACCGTATGATGCAGCAGAGTTGGCAATGAATTTTACTACTAAAGCCATTCAAGCTACAGTAGATACTGTAAAATCTATGAAACAAGGGGTAGCGTTTGAGCTAGTCTTGCCAGAATTAACTCAACTATAAACTATAAAAAAGGGGAACTTATGGATTTACTCTATGTTGTATTACGAACACTGCTCATCTGTACTGTCGGTTTGCTTATCGCATTCCAAGGTCGCCGAATGGGCCTATCGATTTTTAATCTAACGGGGCGATTAAATCGACTACAATTTATCATATGTTTTATTGTTTTAATGATTTTATTCCACATCGTCCACTACATTGATGATGTATTTTTAGACTTTGTTGTATCTTTACCGGCATATTGGTTTACACGAGTTGTTATATGGATCTTATTGGCAGCCTTATTCCCATTATCCTGCATCTTATTTGGCCGTCGTATTCACGATATCGGTTTCAATGCTTGGGCGGG
>CAKPSA010000060.1 GCA_934183145.1 uncultured Veillonella sp. | reverse complement strand
TCATACGAGATTGGTAAAAGTATGAAACAAATTATTAAAGAAGGAAATTATAAAGGCTTGTCCGTAATTTCTGAAGAGCAGGTTATTAAAGCAGCGGAAACGTTACTTTCAGAATCGAAATAAACATATGAACTATATTGTATTTGATTTAGAGTGGAATCAACCCTATAGCAATGATATTAGCTTTATGAAACGCACTAAAATGCCGCTAACAGGGGAAATCATTCAAATCGGAGCGGTAAAACTGAATGAAAAGATGGACATTGTAGATCATTTTACAATGTTCATCAAACCACAATATCTGCCACGGATGCACAAACATGTTCGTGAATTGACAGGTATTACGTCTCGAGAACTCGATCATGGTGTACCATTTAAGACTGCTATGCAGTACTTTCAAAACTGGTGTGGTGATGAGTATATGCTGTTATCTTGGGGATCTGATGACATTCTCATATTGCGTGAAAATCTCATGCTTCATAGGATGAAAGCTTTATCCTATGATCAATGGGTTGATGCACAGATGATTTATGCGTATCAGCGATATGGTACAAGTCAACAGTATTCTGTGGCTCATGCTATGGAGGACCTCAATATATCTACCGAGCATTTATCAGCTCATAATGCGTTACATGATGCTGTGTTTACGGCACATATATGTCAAAAATTAGATATACCACAAGGTATTTTACATTATGATCAAATTCGAAAGGAAAGCAATAATCCTTTCTTATATCCACCGATTTTGACATTTTTTATGTATGAAAACTTCCCTGAGAAGAAGCGTATCGTTCATGATCGACGTGTTCGATTATCGTTCTGTCCATATTGTCAGACACGGTTAGAAATGACTCGGCCAGAACGATTACAAGGGGACAAGCATCTCGCCATCGGCGTTTGTCCGAAACACGGCGATTTTGCAGTGCAATTAAAAGTTGGAAAATATACGATTAAGTCCGGTAGTACTAAATTCTACGTTACAAAGGTATTAACTCATTGTACGGACGAAATTCGTTCTCTATATACTCAGAAGTCTGAAATCAATCGAGAAAAAGAGCGAAAATATTTAGAATTTCGCAAGGCGGAACTTGAAAAGGACCGCCAAAAATAATGTTGTTAATACAGGTTCACAACAATAGAGCCGTAATGGTTAGAGTGTGAGCTTATAGAAAGGATAGATTATGGAACGTAAATATGCTTGGCATAATTATGATGATGCCACAATGGAAAAGGTATATGCCTTAAGTGATACATATCGTCAATTTTTAGATAATGGTAAAACAGAACGTGAATGCGTTGTACAAGCCGTTGAATTTGCAGAAGCAAAAGGATATGTAAACTTAAAAGATATTATTAAATCCAATACACCAATCAAAGCGGGTGACAAGATTTATTACACACATATGGATAAATCTATTGCTTTATTTAACATTGGTACTGACGATATTGAATTGGGTATGAATATTTTAGGTGCTCATATTGATTCTCCACGTATCGATGTAAAGCAAAACCCACAATATGAAGATAGTAATCTTGTATTTTGGGATACTCACTACTATGGGGGTATTAAAAAATACCATTGGGTTGCCATGCCTCTTGCTATTCATGGCGTTGTAGTTAAAACAGATGGCACTCGTATCAACATTAATATTGGTGATAAAGAAAATGACCCTGTATTCTGCATTACTGACTTGTTACCTCATTTGGGCCAAGAACAAATGCAAAAGAATGCTGCGAAGGTAATCGAAGGGGAGGCCCTCGATTTACTCATCGGCAGTCGTCCTGTGAAAGATGAAGAAAAAGAAGGGGTTACTAAATTTATTAATAACCTTCTTGAAAAAGAATATGGTTTTGTAGAACGTGATTTATTATCTGCGGAACTCGAAATCGTACCAGCAGGCAAGGCTCGTGATATGGGCTTTGACCGTTCCATGGTAATGGCCTATGGCCAAGACGACCGTGTATGTGCGTACACATCTTTAGTGGCTATGCTTGAAGTAGACAATGTAAAACGCACAACTTGTTGCTTGCTTGTAGATAAAGAGGAAATTGGTTCTGTGGGCGCTACAGGTATGCAATCTCGTTTCTTTGAAAATGCAGTAGCAGAAGTACTTACCCTAATAGGAAAACCTAACTCTGTAAGTGTACGTCGCACATTGGAAAATTCTCGTATGTTATCTTCCGATGTTAGTGCTGGCTATGACCCGCTATATGCATCTGCTTTTGAAAAGAAAAATGCATCTTACTTAGGTATGGGTGTTGTATTCAATAAATTTACTGGTTCTCGTGGTAAATCTGGTTCCAATGATGCGAATGCTGAATATATGGGCTTTATTCGTCATGTCATGGAATCTAACAATGTAACATACCAAACTGCCGAGCTTGGTAAGGTTGATCTCGGCGGTGGTGGTACCATTGCGTATATCATGGCCTTATATGGAATGAATGTTATCGACTGTGGCGTGGCTGTGCTTAGCATGCATGCTCCGTGGGAGGTTACATCCAAAGCGGATATTTACGAGGCAAAACAATGCTATGTTGCGTTCTTAAATGCAGCAGATGAATCAATCTAAAATTATGGGGCTTTCACCATTGGTGAAAGTCCATTCTATGTGAGGTATATATGAAGCAAACAGATTTAGGTGCAGCTATAGAGGCAGCTAAGGGAGAGGCCACAGAGGTTAAGACTGTAAAGGTCGATATCTTTGATATTCCTGAGACAAAGGCAGAAGAGTATATTGCTAATCGTGAAGAGGTGGCAGAAGCTGCAGCACAGGTAATGAAACCTTACTGTGTAACGGTAAAACGTGAAACATTAGATCCTGAAGAAGGGGAAGCTGTTGTTGGTTATTATGTAACAGGTGAAATTTTAATGTGTGTCATCCTCGACCCATTTGAAGTTCCTGTTATGAAGGTTGCTCTCGATAAAGGGACCCTTAAAGACTATATTTTAGCGGCCAATGAGCTAACAGAAGACATGTTGGCATCTCTTGAAAAATAAGAGGATTTCACATTTTTATGTGTCCTATAAATGGACAAATGTAAAATACTTTAATCTGCTACATTGATGTAGTAAAGAAATTTGTTTATAATAGATGTATTATAGTCATTGCAGATAGGAAGGAAATCCCCATGAATTTAAAAAAAGGTATTGCCCTAGCGCTCACGGCGGCAGCATTAATGGCATTTACAGGCTGTGGCTCCAATGGAACAACTTCGAATGGTGAATACAAGGTTGGCGTAGTACAACTGGTAGAACATCCTGCACTTGATGCAGCAAACAAAGGTTTTGTTGATGCTCTAAAAGAAAAGGGCTTAGCTGATAAAATCACCTTTGACCAACAAAATGCACAAGCAGATCAATCTAATTTGAACAGCATTGCACAGCGTTTTGTATCTGATCGTAAAAATTTAATCTTAGCGATTGCAACACCGGCAGCGCAATCTATGGCAAATGCAACTCATGATATTCCAATCTTGGGTACTGCTATTACTGATTACGAAGCAGCTAAACTTGTTAAATCTAATGAAAAACCTGGTGGTAACGTGTCTGGTACATCCGATATGAATCCAGTAGAACAACAAGTTGATTTAATTTTACAAGTGTTGCCGAATGCAAAAACTATCGGCACAATTTATAGCTCTAGTGAAGTAAACTCTCAAATTCAAGTTGAGAAAATGAAAGCTTACGCAGCTACAAAAGGTATTAAGGTTGAAGAGGTTACCGTTTCCAATGTAAACGATATTCAACAAGCAGCACAAAATCTTGTATCTCAACGTGTAGACGCAATTTATGTGCCAACAGATAATGTAGTAGCTTCTGCGATGAGCAATCTTGTAGCGATTACCGATCCAGCAAAAATTCCTGTATTTGGCGGTGAAGATAACCACGTAAAAGGTGGTGCTGTAATGTCCTTGTCCGTAGATTACTACAAACTTGGATACCAAACAGGTTTAATGGCAGCTAAAATTTTAACTGGTGAAGCTAAAGTTGAAGATATGCCTATTGAAATGCAAAAAGAATTTAAATTAGTTGTAAGTAAAGATAAATTACAAAAATTGGGCATCACATTACCAGAAGAATTGATGAACAAAGCAACTATGATTTAATACACAACTGGTAAGGAGTTACATATGAACTGGAAAAAAGGTATTGCAGTAGCACTTAGTGCTATCTCTATTATGGCAATGGTAGCTGGTTGCGGTTCCAACACAGCAACTAATGATCAAAAGAAAATCGGCGTTATTCAATTGGTAGAACATCCATCCCTTGATGCTGCTAACAAAGGCTTTGTTGATGGCCTTGCATCTAAAGGTTATAAAGATGGGGAAAACATCAAATTAGACCAACAAAATGCTCAAGCTGACCAATCTAATTTGAATAGTATTGCTCAACGCTTTGTATCTGATAAAAAAGATTTAGTATTAGCCATTGCAACGCCAGCAGCACAAACTATGGCAAATGCTTCTCATGATATTCCTATCATGGGTACTGCTATTACAGACTACGTTACAGCGAAACTCGTTCAATCTAACGAACATCCAGGTGGTAATGTATCTGGTACATCTGATATGACACCTGTAGAAAAAGAGGTTGACCTTATTATTGCATTAGTACCAAATGTAAAACGTATTGGTGCAATTTACACATCTTCTGAAATCAACTCCCAACTTCAAGTTGAAAAAATGAAAGCTTATGCAGCTACTAAAGGTATCACTGTTGTAGAAGCAACTGTTTCTAATGTAAATGATATCCAACAAGCGGCTACAAATCTTGTAAACCAAGATGTACAAGCAATTTATACACCAACTGATAATGTATTGGCATCTGCTATGGCTAACTTAGCTCAAATTACTGATGCTGCTAAAATTCCAGTATTTGCTGCTGATGAAGGTATGACAATGACTGGTGGTGTGGCAACATATTCTGTTGACTACTATAAATTAGGTTATCAAACTGGTTTAATGGCTGCAAAAGTGCTTTCTGGTGAAGCTAAAATTTCTGATTTAGCCATTGAAACACAAAAAGATATTAAGTTAACTGTTAACGAAGAACGTGCTAAAAAATTAGGTATCACAATTCCTGAAGCACTTCGTAAAGATATGAAATAATAGAGGAGATTTTGATGTTAGATTTAGTGGTAGGCACCATAACAACTGGCCTTTTATGGTCTTTGTTAGCGGTTGGTGTATTCATCACCTTCCGTGTATTAGATGTGGCTGACTTAACCGTAGAAGGTACGTTTCCAATGGGGGCGGCCATTTCTGCAATTTTAATTACAAGTGGTATGAACCCAATCCTATCTATCTTAATTGCCGGCATTGGCGGTATGGCTGCAGGTGCTGTAACAGGTTGGATTCATACAAAATTAAAGATCCCTGCATTGCTCGCTGGTATCTTAACAATGATTGCTTTATACTCCATTAATCTTCATATTATGGGGAAAGCTAATGTATCTTTGCTTCGCATGGATACAATTTATACAATTATCGGTAGTGTACTTCACACAGCAAACATGTGGTCTGCAGCTATCGTAGGTGTTATCGTAGCTGTTGTAGTTTGCTTACTATTATTCTGGTTTTTTGGTACAGAAATTGGTACAGCATTACGTGCAACAGGTGTTAACCCACAAATGATACGCGCCCAAGGCGTTAATACTGACAACATGATCGTTCTTGGTTTATTAATCTCCAACGGTTTTGTTGGTATGTCTGGTGCATTGATTGGTCAATTCCAAGGCTTTGCCGATGTAGGTATGGGTATTGGTACTATCGTAATCGGTTTGGCTTCTGTAATTATCGGTGAGGTAGTATTTGGTACAAAATCCTTCGTACGTAGCCTCATTGCTGTAGTACTTGGTTCTATCGTATATCGTATTGTTATTGCGGCTGTACTTTACATGGGTATGCCACCAAACGATTTGAAATTATTCACTGCTATTCTTGTTGCCATCGCGCTTTCATTGCCTACATTGAAAGCAAAATGGTTGGCTCGCTAAGGAGGACACTATGTTAGAAGTAAAAAATATGGTAAAAACCTTCTTTAAGGGCACAATCAATGAAAAAACTGCTCTTCAAGGTATTGATCTTCGATTAGAAGAAGGCGATTTCTGTACTGTTATCGGTGGCAATGGTGCTGGTAAAAGTACGTTGCTAAACTCTATCGCTGGTGTGTTCCCAGTAGATGAAGGCTCTATTACAATCAATGATATTGATGTAACAAAAATGCCAGAATACAAACGTGCTAAATACATTGGTCGTGTATTCCAAGACCCTATGGTTGGTACGGCAGGTAACATGCAAATTGAGGAAAACTTAATCCTTGCTATGCGCCGTGGGAAAAACTTAGGCCTTAAATGGGCTTTCAAAGATAGCGAACAAGCATTCTTTAAGGAACGCCTTGCACTATTAGGTCTAGGTCTTGAAGACCGCTTATCTGCTCGTATGGGCTTATTATCTGGTGGTCAACGTCAATCCATTACATTGTTGATGGCTACTATGCTTCGTCCTGAACTTTTATTGCTTGACGAACATACAGCGGCTCTTGACCCTAAGACGGCAGAAAATGTTTTGCAATTGACTGATAAACTTGTGGCAGAACATAACTTAACGACTCTTATGATTACCCACAACATGCGTGATGCATTGCGCTTTGGTAATCGCCTCATCATGATGGATGCTGGCCGCATTATCTATGATGTAAAAGGGGAAGAAAAGAAAAAATTAACAGTTGCCGATTTATTACAAAAATTCGAAGTAGCTGGAGAAAATGCATTGAGTGACCGCATGGTACTAGGTGCGAAATAATAGAAGAGGGCTATGGCCCTCTTTTGTTTATTTACTGTATTTATTCTTTACAAGATAAGGTAGATACTGTATACTAAATAAGGTCGTAAGACATATCGTAAGCGAAGTATTCGAATCTCCAACGGTTACTTAAGCTTATCGGGATTATTTATTTTTTAGGAGGTAACATTAATGTTAACTACAGAAGCTAAATTAGCAGTAATTAAAGAATACGCTACTCATGAAGGTGACACTGGTTCTCCAGAAGTACAAGTTGCGATTTTGACAAGCCGCATCCAATACTTAACAGATCACTTGAAAGAACACAAAAAAGACCATCATTCCCGTCGTGGTTTGTTGAAATTGGTTGGTCAACGCCGTAACATGCTTGACTACCTTCGTCGTAAAGATATCGAACGTTACCGTTCCCTTATCGAACGTCTTGGTCTTCGTAAATAATAAAACTAGCCGTCCTATAGGACGGCTTTTTTATTTTATTTCTCTATGTTATAATAACGTTAGGCAAAGGGAAACGAATGCCGATATTCAATTGTGGCAACACAAAAAAGGACAGAGCGGCAACTCTGTCCTTTTTTATTGTGCTAGTTGCGATAATAATTCGCTTATTTTTTACTGATGATATATAATAAGAAGGTATACATATAAGAAGATTTTTAGGAGGAATAGGAATGGAACAATTCCAAATGGACCTAGCTGGTCGTACGC
>CAKPSA010000059.1 GCA_934183145.1 uncultured Veillonella sp. | reverse complement strand
GTAAAGGCTGACCTCTTGGTATCCTTGGCGCTCATCGCGGCGGTAGCCATCGGTGAAGTATTTGCAGCCGCAGAGATTGCTTTCATCATGCAACTCGGTGCAATGCTTGAAGAATTCACTGTATCTAAAGCGCAAGCGGGTATTGAACGTCTCGTTAAATTGACGCCAACCACAGCACGTATTATTCGTAACGGCAAAGAAGAGGTGTTGCCTGCAGATATCGTAACAGTAGGCGATGTAATTCGCGTGTTGCCAGGCGAGGTAATCCCTGTAGATGGCACAATTTTGACTGGTGATACAGCAATCGATCAATCCGTTATGACTGGCGAGTCTATGCCAGTAGATAAAACGATTGGGGACGAAGTATTCTCCGGCACGGTAAATCAATTTGGTGCCTTCGATATGACCGCAACCAAAGAAGGCGAAGATAGCTCTATTCAACGTATGATTAAGCTCGTTAAATCTACTGATCCAGGAAATGCGAAAATCGTTAGCCTCGCTGACCGTTGGGCTACGTGGATCGTAGTGATTGCGCTCTTGGCAGCGGTTGGTACTTATGTGGTGACTGGCGAAATTATCCGCGCCGTAACTATCCTCGTTGTATTCTGTCCTTGTGCTCTTGTATTGGCTACGCCAGCTGCGATCATGGCGGCTATTTCTAATGCGAGCCAACACGGTTTCCTCGTTCGCCGCGGCAACATTATGGAACGTTTGGCGAAGGTGGATACAATGACCTTTGATAAAACAGGTACATTGACTTATGGTACGCCTGAGGTGACTGCTGTTGAAACAGTGGGTACTATGTCTAATGATGAATTGTATCGTTTGGTAGCGTCTGTAGAGACTAAATCCGAGCATCCATTGGGCAAGGCGATTGTGAATGGTTTTACATCTCGTCATGGTGAAAGCTTCGATTCCGTAGATTCCTTCCGTATGGTTCCTGGTAAAGGTTTGGAAGCGACTGTAGCTGCCAAATCTGTGTTAGCTGGTAACGAAGCGATGATGACCTTGTCTAATGTGTCTATTGCTGACTCTGTGAAAGCAGCTGTTCATGATCACTTGAACCGTGGTGCGTCTATTGTGTACGTGGCTGTAGATGGTGTATTGGCTGGTTATGTGGCCTTAGCTGACCGTGTTCGCCGTGAAAGCCGCGCCGTAGTAGAATCTTTGAATGATCTTCATGTTATGCCTGTTCTTTTAACAGGTGACCATGGTACAACAGCAAAAACAATTGGTAAACGTTTGAACGTACCGAATGTTATCGCTGATTGCTTGCCAGAAGATAAAATGAATACTGTAGCAACATTGCAACAAGAAGGTAACATCGTTGCCATGGTTGGGGATGGTGTAAACGATGCGCCAGCTCTTAAGAAATCTGATGTAGGCATCGCCATGGGCGGTGTTGGTAGTGACATTGCTGTAGAAGCAGCGGATATCGTTCTTGTAAACGATAATGTCAAAGAAATCCCACACCTTGTGGCATTGTCCAAACGCATGATGACTACTATTAAAATTAATCTTTCCTTCTCCTTGATTTTGAACTTCGTAGCGATCATTTTGGCTATGATTGGTACCTTGTCTCCAGTATGGGGCGCCCTCGTTCACAACGGTGGCAGCCTTCTCGTAGTAGCTAACTCTGCACTACTCTTACGTTGGGCTTACAAATCTAATCACGTAGTAGAGGACGATGATTCCGTTCTTGTAAAAGCAGCTCGCAAACGTGTGTTTGAAGGTTAATACTATATTCTAAATAAAATAGCGCTATCTATTCCGAACGAAACTCGATACGAGTGTTCGGATAGATAGCGCTTTTATTGTATATGTGAATACAGGCTACGACACTTATATTATGATTACGTACTACCATGCTTATTCCATGATATAGGTCGCTTCACTTATATTATGATATAGATGTTTCTAGTGTTTATTAATCAATGTATGTTACAGGATAGCCTTTGGCCTCGATTTCGCGGCGGTTGAGACCATTTGGTAAGTCTGGATAGCCAAATGCAAGGCTTGCATAGACTTTTTCACCGTCTTTTAGGCCTAGTTCACGCATTTTAGCTTGGATGCGTTCGTTGTCTTGGAGGTGTCGGATTTGGTTAACCCAGCAGCTGCCAAGGTCAAGCTCATTGCAAGCAAGCATCATGTTTTGCATCGCACAAGATACATCAGCAAAGTTATTCGCATAGTTTGCTTGGCTCGCTAGTACGATGAGAACTGGTGCATTATAGTTAAATACAAATTTGCCCTCCGCAGACATTTTAATGATGTTCACCATGTATGGTAATGTATTTTCCGTAATCGGCATTTTGCCGTATTCCTCTTGTACAAGTGTTACTAGTTCATTGAGCACATCTTGGTTTGTGATGACCATGAAATGTGTTAATTGTGTATTACCGCCAGATGGGGCACGGCGACCAGCGTCCAGAACTTGGTCGATAAGCTCACGAGATACTTGATCTGCTTTAAATTTACGCGTACTATGACGAGTTTTGATACATTCTAATGTGTTCATAGTAACCTCCTGTTATTAATTAGTTTTTATATAGAGTTTCTTTTATTATACTACATGACATAGACCTAGAAAGAAATTTAGAATAAGTTTTAAAAGAGCTCTAGAAGGGATATGCTAACGGGAAACACTTTGCATATACTATGTAATCATATTAAGTAAATTGACAAAATTAGATATAAATCTTACAATAATAATTGCATAAAATTATATTTTAGAATTTAATTTTGTAGTATATCTGTATGCATATACATCTTACAATTTAAGATCTAAACAGCTGAGTATATAAAAGGAGAATATTATGAGTTTACATGGTATCGCTAAAGGGAAATCCTTTGAAAAGACTATTGAAATGTTAAAGAATGCTGAAGTTAACGGTGCTAATCAGTATTTCACGATGTATTTTTTAGCTAAAGAGCTTGGTTATGACAAAATTGCTGATGCAATCTATAAAAATGCTGCAGAAGATGCAGCACATGGTGGCATTTATAGCCATTTATTAGGGGAAGGCCCTGCTACAAAGGAAGACTTTGTAAAGATGGTAATTAACTTCTATAAAGCTGAAGCGTCTGCAGATACTATCTTAGCTAAATTAGCTGATGAAGTTCGTCATTCTAATGAAGAGGGTGCTCATAAAATTGCTGAATTAATTGAGCATTCTATTCCAGAGGAATTAGATCATGCTAAACGTCTTGAAGAAGCCATGTCTGCATGTGGTATTGAATTCTAATATCAAAAAAATTTATTAATAGTCTTATATCTATATGGTGTGATTTTAGCCCATAAATTCTATAGAGCTACTGGTTTCTTTAATAAAAAAGAAAAAATATATTAAATAATTGACAAATTTAAAAATTTATGTCCAAAGTGTTTTTTTTACGTTGACTGCTTGCCGTAGAATTGTGTACAATTAATTTGTAGATTATTGTGTGCATATGGAGGTAGAATATGGCAGAAATTGGCGTACTCGAAGGTTACAAACATAAAGAAGACGTACCTGATGCAGAGTACATGAAATTAGAAAACCAATTGAGCTTCCCACTTTATGTAGTGGCGAAGGAAATTGTTAATGCATATCGCAGTCACTTAGATCCGTTGAATTTGACATATACACAATACATCGTAATGATGGCATTGTGGCAATATGGTGATTTGTCCGTAAAAGAATTAGGCCAAGTATTGCGCCTCGATTCCGGTACATTAACACCACTTTTAAAGAAATTAGAAGCAAAAGCATTCTTAAAGCGTAAACGTAGTCGTCAAGATGAACGCGTTGTTATGGTAACTCTTACTGATACAGGTAAAGCGTTGCGTGACGAAGCAGTTCATATACCACGTCGTTTAGCTGAATCTGCAGGTCCAATTTTTGATGTTGAAGAAACTCGTCAAATGCGTATGTTGCTTAACAAATTGTTAGAAGCAATCGATAACGCTAATGCTAGAACAGCAGAGAAGCTTAAGCGCTAATGTAGCGTACCCTAGTAAGATCTCATATGCATACATTCTGTAATTTAATATATCTAATATTTTCATAAAATATGATATACTATACATATAACGTATTGTGCTGAGGTCATGCGAGAGTATGACCTGTCGTGAGATGCCGTAAAGGCAAAAGGAGAGCATTATGAATAAAAATTTATTAGGCGCATTTGTATTAGCCGGTACATTATTAGTTGGTGGTGTTGCCAATGCAGCAAACTGGAATGGTTTAGCTAACTATCCAGAGGTTCCAAACAGTGCAAATGGTTCTGAAACATATTTCTTCGATAAAGCATCCCAATTCAGTGGTATCGATAGTAGCCGTAACTATGTATTCGGCATCAATGTAGTGAACATGCATAACAACCAATATGGCGAAGCTACATTATTCAAATATATTGTTCACCCAAGCTTGCATACTGTATATCGTTTCTCCCCAGATGGTCAAGCGTACCAAATCACTCCTGGTTCTAATGAATACAACATGTTCTTGGCTGCTTGGAAAGAAGTATACGGCACTGATTTCTCTTTCCCAGCTTTATAATTTGATGGCGCAAGCCGTAATAATTACATAACTATTGCTGGTGAAAGCTCCTTTGGGCTTTCACCAGTGTTGTTTATGGAGGTTTCCTATGTCTAAATCTGAATTTGCTCAAGCCTATACGGAGCGCATGTTCCCTGATATTGCAGCCCCTGCAGGTTATATCGACCCTGAGTTTGAAGTATTGTTTGATAATTTTGCATTTGATGAAGTTATTACCGAAGAGGGTCGCAATGTGCCTGCCAAGGATCGTTTCTTGGCTATCCTTGCCACATTAGTGGGTGTATCTGCTGTCGATGAATATGCGTTGATGCTACCTGCAGCACTTAACTTTGGCTTGATTCCCGATGAAGTAATAGAGCTTCTGTATCAAGCTGTGCCATATCTTGGCATCGGTCGTGTGCGTCCATTCTTTAAGGTCACAAATAAGATTTTTGACTATCGTGGGGAAACTGTTGTGGATCCATCTCGCAGCACAATTACTAGTGAATCTCGCCTTGAAAAGGGTGTAGAGAAACAGGTTGAAATCTTTGGTGAGTCTATCCGTAATTCTTACCAAGAAGGCCCTGAAGAGACACGTCACATCAATAAGTGGCTTGCTAATATGTTTGGCGATTACTACACTCGTAAAGGTTTAAGCGTGGCCCATCGTGAAATGATTACCTTCTGTTTCTTGGCGGCTCAAGGTGGCTGTGAACCTCAACTCGAGGCTCACGTAGAAGGTAACTTAAACGTAGGCAACAGCAAACAATATTTGATTAATATCGCATCCCAATGCGTGCCGTACATCGGTTATCCTCGTACATTGAATGCCCTTCGTTGCATTCAAGATGGCTACACCGCATGGGAAGCTAAACAATAAAGGAGTTCTATGTTATTTTCTGGTATTAGTTTAACGATGATTTTAGCGTCCATACCAGCGCTTATCATCGCAGCTGCAGGACATGAATTTGCTCATGCCAAGGTAGCTGATATGCTCGGTGATTCTACGCCGCGCTCTATGGGGCGATTGACGTTGAATCCCGTGGCACATCTTGATTTAATTGGCTCTATAGCCTTCCTTGTTGGTGGATTTGGTTGGGCTAAGCCCGTAATGGTTAATCCATCTAATTTCCGTGATCCTCGTACGGATTCTACTTTAGTTTCTATTGCGGGACCGGCATCTAATGTGTTGATGGCCTTTTTGGGCTATTTAGCCCTTCGTTTTCTTGAAAGTTATGGCTTGTTGACGAATGATTCATTAGAATTAATACTGACACTGATTGTCGTATATAATATCAATTTTGCTATTCTTAATATGATGCCAATACCACCACTAGATGGCAGTCGTATTATTACAAGTCTATTGCCTGGGAACTGGCAATTTACGTTGGAACGTTTAAGTTTTGTAAGTTTGATTTTGCTCATCTTAGTACTTAACACACCAATTGCTAGTAAGATTTTCATTCCATTACAACAAACTATTTTGCAATTGTTTGAGCGTATTGTAAGCGTTATTTTGTAAGCGTTATACGGTAAGGACTTTAGTCCATCTTCTTCACTATATTAAAAAGTATCGATATAATTCGATAAGTATGATATACTAGACATAGAAATCGTAAATTTTCGATATATTGTTATTTTAGTATATCGTATATAAAGCAGTGCTAAATACTGTACATTAAGTAGTAGTTACTATGCATAATGAAGTATTTAATACTATAAGTATATAGACACTGTATATAAGTTAGTATAGAGATATTCAAGTGAATAGAAGAGGAATACATATGGATTTTGAAGAAAACCAAGTGCCAGAGGCAATTCTGGATAAGCTTACAAAGGTGTGTACATGCCGTAGCATTACACGTAAAACGATTAAGGAAGCCATTTTGAATGGTGCTCATACATTTCCTGAGGTAAAAGAGGCAACACGTGCCGGCACAGGTGCTTGCGGTGGTAAAGGCTGTGGTCCTCGAATCGTAAAGCTCTTAGCAGAAATGAAAGAGCAAGGCAAAATTTAAAAACGAAATTTGAATAACATATTTAAATGTGAAGCTCAAACTACAAACTGTAAAACACATAGCTTGTAGTGAAGCTCTAAAGACTATTACTTCAAACCAACACGTATATTCGTAGGTTTTGGGTAATAGTCTTTTTTGCGCTAACGATTCACGAGATATATTGGCGTTTTGGGGTTGTCTTTATTATTTGATATACTATACATAATACTTTTTAGAGATTTTGGAGGTATATATGTTTCGACGTATCGTAGCAGCTACGATGATCGGCGCGTTGGCGCTTACAACCGGTTGCGGTTTACATAATCCATTTACTTCTAAGGCTGAGCCTGTAACTTATGAGTCTGTGGCACAGAGCGAGCTTTCACCAGAGGAAAAGGTGGACAAATTAGTGGCTAATATGTCTGACGCAGATAAGGTAGGTCAATTATTGATGATTGGCATCCACGGCAAGACATTGAACGATGATGCGAAGTTTATGCTCAATGAGTACCGCGTGGGCGGCATTATTCTGTTTGACCGGAATATGGCGTCCAAAGATCAAGTGAAATCGCTCATTGCGGACATTAATAAAACTGGTAAAAGCGCCGGTTTAACGCCATTGTTCATCGGTATCGACCAAGAGGGTGGTGCTGTGTCGCGCATGGAGGATCAGCTCATCAAGGTTCCTCCTGCAGAAGAGTTAGGTAAGGAACCTATTGAACAAGCGGTATCCTTGGCAAAACAATCTGGTACAGAACTTAAAGACTTGGGATTCAATATTAACTTTGCGCCTGTTGCGGACTTGGGATTGACCTATGGCCGTTCCTTTAGTACGAACCCCGATGAGGTCGTACGCTATGCCAGTGCAGTAGGTAAGGCCTATGATGAAGCGGGCTTGTGGTATTCTTACAAACACTTCCCAGGCATTGGTAAAACAGACGTCGATTTACATGCTGATACCAGTGTTGTGCCAGTGTCTAAAGAGACTTTGTTGAATGAAGATACGAAGGT
>CAKPSA010000058.1 GCA_934183145.1 uncultured Veillonella sp. | reverse complement strand
TGTGAATATGAATTGCATCGAAAACATATTAAGGACATTAAGTCGGTTATTAGAAAGTATCCGTACTTTAAATATAGTGATTGTCAGCAATTTATACAGTGTACCTTCCCAGATTTTGCAGAAGCGATGCGGGAATCCATATACTTTTACCTAGATAAAATTTACAAAGGATCTATCAATCGCCGTCATATGTATATGGTGGCTATGCTCATTACGCACAAAAAGCCTGATGAGCTAACAGATCAGCATGTTATTAATTTATGTAACAAATATCGGTCTAAGTTCCTTGCTGAAGAAGAACAGCGCAAAATTGATGCCCTTAATGGGACATTAGAAAAGTAGAGGGGGCATTCCTATGTACGTTCATATTGGGGATACCGTTTCCGTGCCTATTGAATCCATCATTACCATGGTGCACGCCAAGGGCGGAAAGTCCCATAAAAGTCCTATTCATCATTATGAAACGTTAGAGTATATCGCCATGGTACCAGAGGAGCAAATCAAGACCTATGTGGTCACTGATGATTGCGTTTACGGATCTGGTATTAGCATTAAGACTTTAATGAGGCGAATTGATGAGTTTTATAGTATAATAAAGAGATAAGTTTAATCCTGTACATGTGTTGTACCAAATTTCAATCCAGTACAGTGTAATAGATTGTTAGGAGGAGTTTGTTTCATGCCTGAAGAAAATTATGGCGCTCAGAATATACAGGTTCTTGAGGGTCTTGACGCGGTACGTAAACGCCCTGGTATGTACATTGGTAGTACGTCCATTCGCGGTTTACATCACCTCGTTTATGAAGTAGTAGATAACTCTGTAGACGAAGCGCTCGCAGGTTACGCTACACATATCGAAGTATCCATTAATGAAGATAACAGCATCACTGTTGTCGATGATGGTCGTGGTATTCCTACAGGGATGCATGAATCCGGTATGTCTGCGGTTGAGTTAGTATTAACAAAATTGCATGCTGGCGGTAAATTTGGCGGTGGCGGCTACAAGGTTTCTGGTGGTCTTCACGGCGTAGGTATTTCCGTAGTAAATGCATTGAGTGAATGGACTAAGGTTCAAGTAGCTCAAAACGGTATCATTCAAGAGATTACATTCGCTCGTGGTCATAAGACTTCCGAGTTACATGAAATCGGCAAAGCTGAAGGTACTGGTACTACAGTTATCTTCAAGCCAGATGCTGAAATCTTTGAAACTACAGTATTCAACTTTGATACATTGAAAATTCGTTTACAAGAATTGGCATTCCTTAATAAAGGTCTTCGCATTACATTGAGCGATTTGCGCCAAGAGGAACCTCGTGTTGAAAGCTTCCACTACGAAGGTGGTTTGAGTTCTTTTATTGCCTTCTTGAACGAAAATAAAGAAGTAGTAAACCCTACTGTTATCGACATTGAAAATACAAAAGACGACGTAGTTGTAGACGTAGCATTGCAATATAACGATAGCTACAGCGAAAACTTGTTGTCCTTCGTAAATAATATCAACACTGTTGACGGTGGTACTCACCTTTCTGGTTTCCGTGCTGCTTTGACTCGTACCCTCAATGATTATGGCCGTAAATCTGGCTTGATCAAGGAAAATGAGTCCAACCTTTCCGGTGAAGACGTACGTGAAGGTTTGACAGCTGTTGTATCTGTAAAAGTATTGGAACCTCAATTTGAAGGCCAAACTAAAACTAAACTTGGCAATAGCGAAGTTAAAGGTATTACAGATGTTATCGTATCTGAAGGTCTTAGAACATTCTTCGAAGAACATCCTCAAGATGCGAAGAAAATCATCGAAAAAGCAACTATGGCAAGCCGTGCTCGTGAGGCAGCTCGTAAAGCCCGCGACTTAACGCGCCGTAAAAATGCTTTAGAAGTATCTAGCCTTCCTGGTAAATTGGCAGATTGCTCCGAAAAAGATACATCTATGACTGAAATTTATTTAGTCGAAGGTGACTCTGCGGGCGGTTCTGCAAAACAAGGTCGCGACCGTCGTTACCAAGCGATTTTGCCATTGCGTGGTAAGATCCTTAACGTAGAAAAAGCGCGCCTTGATAAGATTTTAGCTAATAATGAAATTCGCTCCATGATTACTGCATTCGGTACTGGTATTGGGGAAGAGTTCGATATTACAAAATCCCGTTATAACAAGATTATCATCATGACAGATGCGGACGTTGACGGCGCTCATATCCGTACCTTGTTATTAACATTCTTCTACCGTTATATGAAACCATTGGTAGAGGAAGGTCATATCTACATTGCTCAACCACCGTTGTACCAAATCAAGAAGGGTAAATCCCACTGGTATGTATACTCTGATGCAGAGCTTACAGCTAAGCTTGATGAAGTAGGCCGCGATGGCATTACTATCCAACGTTACAAAGGTTTAGGTGAAATGAACCCTGAGCAATTATGGGAAACTACAATGAACCCAGAAAACCGTACGATTTTACAAGTTAGCTTAGAGGATTCCATCGAAGCTGATAAAATCTTTACAGTTCTCATGGGCGATAAGGTAGAACCTCGTCGTAAATTTATTGAAGATAATGCAAAATATGTGCGTAATCTAGATTTATAAGAGGTGTCCCATGGCTGAAAATCAAAATAATAATGTAGAGTTTACCTCTAATAAAGATCAACATTTAAAACGTTCCCTAAAAGCGCGTCATATGAATATGATTGCTTTAGGTGGCGCTATCGGTACTGGCTTATTCGTAGCTGGTGGTGAAGTGGTAAGTACAGCAGGCCCTGGTGGTGCGCTTGTAGCTTACGGTCTAATCGGTATTATGGTGTACTTCCTCATGACATCTCTTGGGGAAATGGCTACGTACTTGCCGATTCCAGGTTCCTTTGGGACCTATGCAAAACGCTATGTAGACCCTGCCTTTGGTTTTGCCTTAGGTTGGAACTATTGGTTTAACTGGGCTATTACATTGGCTGCTGAAGTATTAGCAGGGGCGCTCATCATGAAATACTGGTTCCCTGATGTGCCTGCCATTGTATGGTCTGCTCTGTTCTTGCTCATTTTATTTGGCTTGAACTATTTATCCACACGTACCTTTGGTGAAAGTGAATATGTATTCTCTAGCATCAAGGTTATTACTGTATTCGTATTCCTGTTCTGTGGCTTCATGCTTATCTTTGGCATTGGTGGCACATCTCCAGGATTTGCGAACTGGACAGTAGGGGAAGCGCCATTCGTAGGTGGATGGGAATCCATTCTCGCTATCTTCATGGTAGCTGGTTTCTCCTTCCAAGGTACTGAGCTTATCGGCGTAGCTGCTGGTGAAGCAGAAGACCCTGAAAAGAACGTGCCAAAAGCGATTAATACAATCTTCTGGCGTATCTTATTGTTCTATATCGGTGCTTTCACAGTTATCGGTTTCTTAATTCCGTACACTGATCCAAATCTTTTGAATTCTAGTGTAGAGAATGTATCTATTTCTCCATTCACACTCGTATTTGACCGCTTTGGTTTTGCCTTTGCTGCTAGCTTCATCAATGCTATCATCTTAACGGCAGTACTCAGTGCTGGTAACTCTGGTCTATATTCTTCTACGCGTATGCTCTACGCACTCGCTAAAGAAGGTCAAGCACCAAAAATTTTCGCTAAGCTTAATAGCCGTGGCGTTCCAGTGCCAGCGTTAATCTTAACAACAGCAATCGGTTTATTTGCATTCCTTACAAGCTTCATCGGCGAAGGTACTGCATATACTTGGATTGTTAATATCTCTGGTCTTTGCGGTTTCATCGCATGGGTTGGTATCGCTGTATCTCACTATCGTTTCCGCCGTGCCTTCATCGCACAAGGTAGAGATCTTAGTGAATTACCTTACAAAGCATGGTTGTTCCCAATTGGTCCAATCTTGGCGTTCATCCTTTGCGTCATCATCATTGCTGGCCAAAACTACTCCGCTTTCACAGGCGATACAATCGACTGGTATGGCGTATCCGTTGCGTACATCGGATTGCCAATCTTCTTCGCAGTATACTTAGGTTACAAATACATCAAGAAAACAAAACTTGTTCCATTGAAAGAGGTTAACCTAGACCGCGATTTCGATAAATAATAACATAATTAGACCTGTTCATTATGAAATAGTGAACAGGTCTTTTTTATATAATATGTGATTGTATTTCTGTGAAAGCCTTGCTATAATTAATCAAAATATATTGTAGTCAATTAGAGAGGATACAATTATGATTATTACTACAACTATGCATATTGAAAATAAACCTGTTCAAGAGTATAAAGGTATCGTATTTGGTGAGGTTGTTGAAGGCCGTAACTTTGTGAAAGATTTTATGTCTGGTATTCGTGACATCGTTGGTGGTCGTAGTGGCAGCTATGAAAATTCTTTGATGAATGCTCGCCAAGCAGCCCTTGATGAAATGTCTCAACGGGCTTCTAAAATGGGTGCTAATGCTGTTATTGGCGTATCCTTCCAATACAGCACAGTAGGTGCAGAAAATGGTATGCTCATGGTTACATGTAATGGCACAGCCGTTGTAGTTTAATAAGTAATAGACTACGTCAGATATTACTGTTAATATAATCCTAAGGGAAATAAGTAAGTTGCAATGTATTCATGTGACTAAGAAAAAACAGCAGGGTAAAACCCTGCTTTTTTTTATTTTATCTTATACCATGTTGCATACATGACTGGTAATACGATGAGTGTTAGAAAAGTTGCCACTAGTAGGCCACCGCTAAAGGCGATAGCAAGTGGGCTCCAGAATACAGATCCCATGAGAGGAATCATGCCTAAAATCGCTGCGATAGCGGTGAGCATGATAGGGCGGAAACGAAGTGTAGCGGAGTTGATAATCGCTTCACGAGGTTCTTGTCCTTCTGCCTTGTGGATTTCGATTTGGTCTAACAAGATAATGGAGTTACGGATGATCATACCCGATAGGGCGATGATACCTAGAATAGCCATAAAGCCCAATGGCGTTCTCGTAATATTCAGAGCCAATACGACGCCGATTAATCCGAGAGGCGCTGTGAGCAAGGCCATGAACATGAGAGGAATACGCTTTAATTGGAACATGAGAATTGTCATGATCACAAAGAGCATAATAGGCATTGGTGTTACTAGATTTTGTACAGCTGTTACGCTCTTTTCAGCAGCCCCATCAAGTTCAATGGTATATCCTGTAGGCAAGGAATCGCGAATGTCTTGTAAGGATTTATAAACTTCTTTTGTTTTCGCATTACCTAAGACACCAGCTTTTACATTAGCGTGAATGCTGATGGTTGGCATCATGTTGCGATGCCAGATGATACCATCCTCTTGGGTCATGGTGATGGTTGCAATTTGGCTAAGCGGTACGTAGGAACCATTACCTGTTTGAATTGGTAAGGATGAAAGAGCACTTAAGTTGTGTTGTTCATTATCTCCTAAGCGGAATGTAACAGGAATTGTTTGGTTGCCTTCGTAGTATTCACCAGATTTAGTGCCAGATAATAGACTTTGTAAGTGTAAGGATACAGCATAGCTATCGATACCGAGTAAGCGAGCCTTGTTAGGATCGATATGAACATTAGCTACTGGTTCCGTATCTGGCCAGTCAAAGGCTATGTTATGCAAATCCTTGTCGCCTTGCATTTTGTCTTTCACTTGGTTGGCAATATCTTTTACCACCTTTTGATCAGGTCCAGATACGCGGAGCATCACTGGATATTTAGATGGTGGGCCAATTTGTATAAATTGAGTATTTACAAGGGCTGAAGGGAATTCTTCATTTAAATAAGAAGTTAATTCATCATATAGTTTATCTCGATCCTCTAAGGATTTTGTAACGATAACATATTGCAAGAAATTGTTCCGTTGTAATTCAGGTTCCAAGGTGAGGACGAAACGCGGAGAACCTTGTCCGATATAGGATGTAAAGGTCGAAATGTGTTCGTTTCCTTGTAAATGTTCATCGATGAGTTTAGCTTGGTTTGCAGTATATTCGATGGACGAACTTTGAGGGAATTGCATGGATACGATGATTTCATTACGCGTTGATGATGGGAAGAATTCCTGTTTTATCAATGGTAGTGAAAGTAGTGATAACACAAAGGCACCTAAGGTGATGAGTAATACTACCTTATGATGACCTAAGGCCCAATGTAACAGTCTTTCAAACTTGTCATAGAATGTAACACTAAGGTTATGCATGATATGGTCTCGTTTAGTCCATTCTGATTCAGGTTTTGGAGCCTTGTTTTCGATGATTTTATAACCGAGAACAGGGCTGACGAGAACAGAGGCGAACCAAGATAAGATGAGCGCCATAAATACAACGATGGATAGAGATTTTGTAAACTCTGCTACCATGCCTTGTGCTAATGCTAATGGCAAGAAGCCTGCGCAGGTAATGAGCGTACCCGATAGCATAGGGAATGCTGTCGATTGGTAAGCAAAGGTAGCTGATCTAAAGTGTCCCCAACCTTCTTCGAGCTTAACGCTCATCATTTCTACAACGATGATGGCATCATCTACTAGAAGGCCTAGAGACAAGATAAGAGCACCAAGGCTAACCTTGTGTAAATAAATACCGCTTTCATACATCAAGATAAACGTCGTAGACACAACGACTGGAATCGTGAGTGCTACAACAACGCCTGTTCTCAAGCCAAGAGATGCAAAGCTTACGAGCAATACGATGGCGATAGCTTCAAATAGAGATTGAGAGAAATCGCCAATGGATTCCTTAACAATATGTGGCTGATTAGATACTTGATCGAGATCAAGGCCTGCAGGAATGGTTTTCTTCAACTCTGCTAGCTTTTTATCGATAGCTTCACCAAATTCTATATTATTGCCACCAGCATCCATGGAGATGGCAATACCGATAGCTGGCTTGCCTTCATAGTAGAATTGAGGATTGCTAGGATCTTGGTAGGTCATGGTTACATCAGCCATGTCGCCAAGGCGCAAAGTTTGATTATTGATGCGAATTGGCATATCTTGTACGGCTTGTGGACTATCGAATAGGCCATTCACGCGGAGATATACATTATTCGTATCCGTCGTAATCATACCAGCTGGAACCATCATACTTTGCTGTTTGATAGCCGTTAATAGTTGTTGAGTACTGATTTTATAGGATGCCAGTTTATCCTTATTAATCGTTACATTAAGGGTTTGTTGTTGCACCCCAATGAGGCTGATTTTCTTAACGTTTGGAACAGATAACAGCTGACGTTTTAAGTCTTCTGCTTGTTGACGCTTTTCTTCGTACGAGAATTCATCGCCGCTAATGGCATAGATAATGCCGTATACATCATCAAATCTGTCATTGATGGTCGGTCCTTGAACACCTTGTGGTAATGACTTCCATTCGTCGTTGATCATGTTCCGCGCTTCTTCCCAAGCGGGACGGATTTTATCAGATGGCAGATTTTCTTTCAGATTAATATAAATAACTGATTTGCTGCCATCTGTGAAAGATTTTGTATAGTCTACGCCCGGAAGGTCACGCAGTTTTTCTTCTAATTTGTCCGTTACCTGATCCGACATTTCTTGTGGGGAAGCCCCCGGCCAAGCAACGCCGACCACCATGGTGCGCATCGTAAAGTCTGGGTCTTCCATACGTCCCATATGGTTGTATGAGAAGATACCAAAGGTGAGTAGCACAGCCATGAAGTAGTAGATAATGGACTTATGTTTGAGGGCCCATTCGGCTAAGTTAAATTGTTTCATTGACTAACCGCCGTCCCTTCTTGTAATTGTTGGGTACCTGCGGTGATGACAATGTCACCTTTAGCTAAACCAGATGT
>CAKPSA010000057.1 GCA_934183145.1 uncultured Veillonella sp. | reverse complement strand
GCTCTAGTATTGAGGGTACAGTTACCAACGAAGATTTAGCAAAATTCTTAAGTACTCAAGCTGGTAGTGAAATTCAAAATGTAAAAGTAAACATTACTAAAGATAACATTAGCTTAACTGGTAACATGAATGTTGGTATGGTATTTAAAGGTTCTGTTAAATTAGATGGCAACTTAGAATTAAAGGATAATACTTTACTATTCGCACCTAAAAAGTTCACCATTAATGGTGCTACTATCCCAGGTTTGACATCTAATGTATTAGAGGCTACAGAAATTTATAACTTTAATAACTTCCCAATTCCTGTGAAAGCTGAAAGCTTAACTGTTGATAATGGTGAAATTCACATCAAAGTTAAACCTGTACTTAACTAGAAAGGACTTATCGTGAATCATCGGAATACACAAAAAAGTAAGTACTCTTGGATTCTAATACTCTGTATTATCGTGGGACTTGTATCCTCTTTATATTTAGTATTTGAACGCCATCAGATTGAAAAATCTCAAAATCACATTGAAAATATTGTAGATTATGATGCTGTTCTAAGAGCTAATGCCTTTGAAAAGCGTAGTCAACAAGAGGCTTTTGATGCACTTCGTAATGCAGGTGTAACAGCATTTGCTATTTATGATCGCACCTTAGAAAAAGCTAAAGATGCAGGTCAAGTTAAGGTGCTAAGCTCTGAAGAAATGGATGCGGTTCGTGTTAATGGAGCATCCGTTAAACATGGTGCAACTTATGTAGCATTAATTTCAGGTAAAGAAGGCTATTATAAAGAAATTCGCGAAGACTTGTATCATCGTATTGGTAAAGATAAAGTTAAAGAGCTTAATACTAGTATTGGTCCAGTCCTTGAGTTATATGGTGCTACTGCAGATAGCTATCTAAAAATGAATCTTGGTATTTCCAAGCTACAAGCTCAAGAAGTTGCTAATCGTGGATTTAATGTCATTGTTCGTCCTACAAATTATAGAAATGTAACATCTGATGATCTTCAATATGTATTTAAGCGTCTTGAAGGAATTCCACATGTAACAGGTATGATTTTTGCTGGTAAAGAGGCTTTGGGTGCTCCTAACTTAACAGATGAAACATTAGAACTATTACATAAAAATCATATTCCTCTTGTTGGCATTGAAGCTGTTAACCAACTTCAATATGAGCCACAACAAGGTTTCTTGGAAATGGCGGCTAAAGATAATTATAGTGTGGGCCGTGTATATACAATTGCTAAGGATGAATTAAAGAAAATCACGCCAGAAGAAGCAGCTCAACGCTTCTATATTAGTGATATTGAACGTAATATTCGTTTTAACTTATTCCCTATGTATGAAACAGGTGTAAATAATGAAACGGTATTACAAACAACTATTAACTATATTGGGATGACCACTGAAAAATTATCTACTAAAGGTTATGAATTCGGTCCTGCTGATATTTATCCTCCTTATACGCCAAATCCTTTATTAGTAGTGATTACAATGATTGGTGCTATTGCACTGTTCGTTTATGTTGGTCAAATGTTAGTTCCAATGCGTAAACATACACAATTGGTTGCATTCTTTGGCATATCTCTTGTATCTGTAGTGTTATTTATCATTACAAGTGGTACATTGATTACTCAAATCTGGGCTTTATCTAGTGCTATTATGGCTCCTGTAGGGGCTATGATTCGCTTGATGGAAGAATGGCGTCGATACGATGGAGCACGCCCATTAGGGGCTGTTAAGTCTACCGTATTAGCAGTTCTTTATCTCGTAATTGCTGCATTATTTGCAGCTATTGGCGGTATGTATATTGCATCTTTACTAGGAAATACGAAATTCTTTATGGAATTTGCTATCTTTAGAGGTGTTAAGTTAACATTTGTACTTCCAATTGTATTGGTGATCATCGCGTACTTACAACGTTTCCCTTTGTGGAAAGGTCGTATGATTAACTCTAAAGAAGAAGCAAAGAAATTTGTAGTCGAATTCTTAACAATGGATGTTAAATTTTACGTATTCTTTGTAATGGCTGCTCTTGGTGGCGTGGCATGGGTATTTGTTGGCCGTAGTGGTCATACAGCAGGTGTTCCTGTACCAGGATTTGAACTTATGCTTCGTCGTTTCCTTGAAAATACAATGTATGCAAGACCTAGAGAAAAAGAGTTCATTATTGGTCACCCAGCATTAATGTTGGCTACTTTTGCATTCTTACGTAAATGGCCTACAGTGATCCATTTCTTATTGACTATAGCAGGTGTTATCGGTATAGCTTCTATGGTTGAAACATTCTGTCATATTAGAACTCCTGTATTCATGTCTATTATGCGTGGATATGATGGTTTGTTAATGGGTGCTCTCTTAGGTTTGCTTCTTATCATTGCTGTACGTTTCATGATGTATGTAACACAATGGTTCCAAGCTCGGGAGGTTGACCATGAGTAATATTGTTATCTCTGGCTACTATGGTTTTGGTAATGCTGGTGATGAAGCAATGCTTTGTGCCATTATCGATGCTATTCGTAAAGAGGAAGCAGATGCGCATATTACTGTTATTTCTGGTAATCCTACAGAGACAAGCAAAAAGCATAACATTCATGCGGTTGGAACATTTTCTGCCTTTGGTATTCTAAAGGCTATTGCCAATTCTGATTTAGTGATCAGTGGTGGAGGCAGCCTGTTACAAGATGCTACAAGTATTCGTAATACATATTACTATTTAAGTATTATGGCTTTAGCAAAAATGATGGGTAAAAAGGTAATGCTTTATTCTCAAGGTATTGGACCTTTAAATCGTCCTTCTACACGAAGAGCTGTTAGCTTTGTATTGCGTTTTGTTGATACTATAACAGTTCGTGATTCTATTTCAAAATCGGAATTAGAGTCATTAGGCATTGAAGATGTAGAGGTTACAGCTGATGCCGTATTAGCTATGCAACCAGCTGATTTGGCTATTGGTAAACGTATTCTAGAAGGTTATACATCTAAGCTACCTATATCTATAGAGAATCCAAAACGAATTGGCGTTGCCGTTCGCAGTTGGAAGGATGATACAGAATATCGTGAGTCGTTAGCCAATGTGTTAAGCCGATTACAAGAGCAAGATAATGTAGAAATTATTTTTATCCCTATGTCTCATCCAGAGGATACAAAAGAAGCTAAAATTATCGCTAGCTATATGCCAAAAGGCGCTATTGTTCTTGAAGGGCCGTTCTCCACAGAGGAGCAAGTATCTTTGTCGGGGAATGTGGACCTTATGATTGGTATACGTCTTCATGCGTTAGTATTTAGCTCTTTAATGGGCAAACCTGTTATTGGTATTTCTTACGATCCTAAGATTACGAGCTTCTTACATATGATTGGTCAGGAACCAATTGGAACTATGACTCATCTTAGAGAAGAGGCTTTATATCAGCGATGTCATAAGCTCTTACATTCAAAAGAAGAGTATCAAGCATCTTATGATCGTATTGAAGCATTGCGTTTAAACTCTCAACGTAATGCAGAAATCGCTATTTCATTACTTAAAGATTATTAATATATTGGATACAATCCAGAAAGTGAGGTCTCTATGGCTACATTAACACAAGATGTTAAACAACTAGTTCAAGAGAAGGCAAAAGCTATTCGCGTTAGTATTGTTCAGTCTGTAACGGCAGCGAAATCCGGTCACCCAGGTGGTTCTTTATCTATCGCTGATGTGATGGCCTTGTTGTACTATGTAGAAATGAATGTAGATCCAGCAAATCCAAAGGATCCTAATAGAGATCGTTTTGTCCTTTCTAAAGGTCATGCAGCACCTGCTTTATATGCTACATTGGCTGAAAAAGGTTATTTCCCTAAAGAAGAACTTTTGAATTTACGTAAAATCGACCATATGTTACAAGGTCATCCTGATATGAAACATACACCAGGCGTAGATATGTCTACAGGTTCCTTAGGTCAAGGCATTTCTGCTGCATGTGGTATGGCATTGGCAGGCAAAATTGACAATGCTGATTATCGCGTTTACTCCATTTTAGGTGATGGCGAGCTTGAAGAAGGTCAAGTATGGGAAGCAGCTATGTTCGGTGGTCA
Organism: uncultured Veillonella sp.; assembly: GCA_934183145.1. Classification (GTDB taxonomy): domain Bacteria; phylum Bacillota; class Negativicutes; order Veillonellales; family Veillonellaceae; genus Veillonella. Next base: position 4,057 of record CAKPSA010000057.1, on the reverse strand, counting down.
TTATAAACTCAATAATTTGACTGCTTTTGTTGATTTTAACGGCCTTCAAATCGATGGTGATATTACTAAAGTACTTTCTCCATTGCCAATTCCTGAGAAATTTAAAGCATTCAACTGGAATGTTATTGAAGTCAATGGTCATGATCTAGATGAACTTCATAATGCTATTGAATCTGCTAAAGCTTTCACAGAAGGTCCAACTTGCATCGTAATGCATACTGTAAAAGGTAAAGGCGTAGCTGAAATGGAAGGCCAAGCAGGCTGGCATGGTAAAGCACCTAGTGCAGAGCAAGGTGAAACCTTTGTTAATGAAATTATGGGGGTACAATAATGGGTAAAGCAACACGTGAAGCATATGGTAATGCGTTAGCTCGCATTGGTAAAGAAAATACAAATATTATCGTATTAGATGCAGATTTATCTAAATCTACTAAAACTGATACATTTAAAAATGTCTGCCCTGATCGATTCTTTAATGTAGGTATTGCAGAACAAAACTTGATTTCTGTTGGTGCTGGACTTGCAGCAGCAGGCAAAATTCCATTTGTTTCTTCTTTTGCTATGTTTGCAACAGGTCGTGCATTTGAACAAATTCGGAATGCTGTATGTTATCCAAAATTGAATGTAAAAGTATGTGCTACACATGCTGGTATTACCGTAGGTGAAGATGGTGCTACACATCAAAGCTTGGAAGATATCTCTTGTATGCGTACTTTACCTAATATGACTGTAGTAGTACCTGCAGATGAACGTGAAACAGAAGCAGTAGTTGAATGGGCTGCATCTTATGAAGGTCCTGTATATGTTCGTTTAGGCCGTGCTGGTGTAGATGATGTTACAGCTGAAGGTTATACATTCGTACCTGGCAAATCTACTACATTAGTAGATGGTTCTGATGTAACTATCATTGCTTGTGGTGCCTTGGTTGGCCCTGCTGTTGAGGCGGCTAAAACATTAGCTGAATCTAATGTGTCTGCTCGCGTTATCAATATGGCTTCTATTAAGCCTATCGATGCAGAGGCAATTGTAAAAGCAGCTACTGAAACAGGTGCTATTGTAACAGCAGAAGAACATAATATCATTGGTGGTCTTGGTTCTGCTGTGTCTGAAGTTGTTGTGGCTAATAAGCCTGTTCCTATGGAATTCGTTGGTGTCCAAGATACATTTGGGGAGAGTGGTACGCCAAAAGAATTGATGGCTAAATATGGTTTGACCGCAAAAGACATAGTAGAAGCAGTAAAACGTGTAATCACTCGTAAATAATCAAAGGGGACCCCATGATTGAATTTAAGAATGTTAGTAAAGTCTATGATAATGGTTCTGTTGCATTAGACGATGTGTGTTTAACTATAAATGAGGGCGAATTTGTCCTCATTTGTGGTCACAGCGGTGCAGGGAAATCAACTCTATTTAAATTGTTAACTCATGAAGTAGTACCTGATTCTGGTACTGTCATTGTTGATGATTTTGATGTTACGCGTATGAAGCGTAGTAAAATTCCAAAATTACGTAGAAAACTTGGTGTTGTATTCCAAGATTTCCGTTTATTACCAAACAAAACGGTATCAGAAAATATTGCCTTTGCTCTTGAAGTAATTGAAGAAAAACCAAAGATAATTAAGGAAAAGGTAAGTCATGTACTGGAACTTGTTGGCTTAAGTGATAAAGCAAATGATTTACCAGAGGATCTATCTGGTGGTGAACAACAACGTGTTGCTATTGCTCGCGCTATTGTAAATCGTCCATCTGTGCTTATTGCTGATGAACCGACTGGTAACTTAGATCCTGATACAAGTAAAGGTATTGTAGATTTGTTTAAGCATATCAATAATTTTGGCACAACTGTTATTATGGTTACCCATAATATGGATCTTGTTTCGTATTTAAATAAACGTGTTATTCGTCTTAAAGATGGTCGCGTTCAAAGTGATAATATGAGAGGTGCAGAAATTAATGAAGCCTAGAACATTGAAATACTTTTTTAAAGAAGCCCTCAAATCTATGAAGCGCAACGGTCTTATGACGTTAGCATCTATTTCTACAGTGGCTTTATCTCTATTTATGCTCGGTGTATTTCTTTGCGGTGTTATCAATCTAAATAACATGGCATCTAGTTTAGAAAACCAAGTTCAATTGAGTATTTATTTAAAAGATGGGTTAACAACTGACCAAATTATGGCGGTAGGTAAGCAAATTAAAGCTATACCAAATCTTAAGCATTTAGAGTTTGTTAATAAAGAACAAGCGATGAAAGAATTCAAAGCACGCCTTGGTGACCAACAACAATTGGTAAATGCATTAGGTGATGTAAATCCATTGCCAAATTCTTATGTATTAACCTTTGACAATCCTAGTGATGTTAAGGCTACAGCTAAATTAGCCACAACATTCCAAGGTGTTGAAAGTACACATTATGGTCAAGATATTGTAGAAGAACTATTCCGCATTACTCAAGTAATCAGAATTGGTGGTATTGTATTAATCGCATTCTTAGCAGCAGCTACATTATTCATCATTTCTAATACAATTCGCTTGACTGTATTCGCCCGTCGTAAAGAAATTGCCATCATGAAATATGTTGGTGCAACCAATGGTTTTATTCGTTGGCCATTCTTGATTGAAGGTATGTTATTGGGCTTAGTTGGGGCTGTAATTGCCGTACTTTGTGTAGGTGAGTTTTACCATTTCATTACCATGGAAGTTTCTGAGTCTTTAGCATTCTTCCCATTAGTACCAATGTTCCCATTCTTCTATGATGTGGCTATCTATATTTTGGGTGGCGGTATTATAGTCGGTGCTATTGGTAGTACGATTTCTTTAAAACAATACATGAAGGTGTAATGTTTATGAAATACAACATAATCAAATCTCGTCTTGTAGCAACAATTTTAACAGGTATAGTAGTACTGGGAACACCACTATACATTGCTGCGGAAGATGAGGATTTAACGAATCAATTAGATTCCATTCAACAACAAGTCAATCAACAAAACTCTATCAAGGCTGATGCAGAAACTGTTATTGTAAGCGTATCTGAACAGTTGCGACAAATTGAAGAGCAATTGCGTCAAGCTCAACAACAGTTAGAGTCTATTCAACAGCAACGTATAGCGGTTGAAAATGATATTACTGTTAATGAAAAGTTACTAGCAGAAGCACAAAAGCGCTTAGAAGGGCGAGAGGCCGTATTTTATAAGCGTGTACGAGATATTTATATCAATGGTCGTCTAAGCTATTTAGATGTTGTCATTGGATCTAAAGACTTTAGCGATTTTGCAAATCGATTAGAGATCTTAAAACGCATTATCGATTCCGATATCAAGTTAATCGATGAAATTAAAAAAGAACGTGCTGAAATTGCGGCACGTAAACAAGCTCTTGAACAATCACGAGCTAAGTTAGTAGAGCTTGAAAAAGCTGCTGTAGCAAAACAAGCTGAAATTGAACAAAAGAAAAAAGAACGTGAAGTAGTTCTTCAGAAGGCACAAAATGACCGTGCTACGGCGATGCAAGCAGTGGAAGAACTTAATGCTTCTTCCGCTCAAATTACAGCATTATTGAAAGCTCGCCAAGCGGAACGTGCAGCAGCTCGTGCAGCTGCAGAAGCAGCAGCGGCTGCGGCGGCTCAACAGTCTGCACCAAGTTACTCTTGGGTTCAAGGATCTGGTCAACTTGGTTGGCCTGTAAGTGGTGAAATTACTTCTCCTTATGGCTATCGGACGCATCCAATTTGGGGTACAACTATCTACCATTCCGGTATTGATATTGGTGTTGATGAAGGTACGCCAGTTCATGCTGCCGATGGAGGTACCGTTGTTTGGTCTGGTTGGATGGGTGGCTATGGTTACGCCGTAGTTATAGACCATGGTAATGGTATGTCCACCCTTTATGGCCATAATTCTGAGCTTGCTGTCTCTGAAGGACAAGATGTATCTAAAGGTCAAGTTATTGCCTATGCTGGTAGCACTGGTAATAGTACTGGGCCACATGTACATTTTGAAGTTCGTATAAGTGGGGATCCTGTTGATCCTATGGGATATTTATAATATGAAATTTG
>CAKPSA010000056.1 GCA_934183145.1 uncultured Veillonella sp. | reverse complement strand
GAAGTATTGGGCAACATCTCCCGTCATGAAGGCGGCGGTATCCTTCCTTTAGGTGGTGCTACAGAAGTTCTTGGCGGTCACAAAGGTTATGGTAACGGCATGATTGCTGAATTATTCTCCTCTATCTTGTCCCAAGGTGGTACATCCAATAAATGTATGATCGGTGGCAAATCCAACATCTGCCACGGCTTCATGGCTATCAACCCTGAGTTCTTCGGCGATGCTGCTGAAATCAAAAAACACTTCTCCCAATTCTTACAAGAATTACGTGAAGCTCCTAAAGCTCAAGGTCAAGATCGCATCTATACTCATGGCGAAAAAGAACATGAATCCGTTGAAAAAGTTAAAGCTGAAGGCATCCCTGTACTTAACGGTACAATGCTTGAAGTTCAAGATCTTTGCAACGAATTAGGTCTAGACTTCAAATCCTACTTCGGCGATTATGTACCAGAAGCTCCTGCTACAATGTTCAAAGGTAACTACTAATACCTAAGACCTTACAAAGGCCCTAACACGGACATGTAGTCGGTAAAGAAGGGGACATAAACACTGTTTATGTCCCCTCTCTTATATTTTTAACCTCATGTGTAATGAGGCTAAAAATTTTTAAGAGTTATATCACTTTTTATGATAAGTACATCTGTTATTTTATTGTAATCCTTTATTTTAACTGAACTTTTACAACTTAATACAATAGCGATTTACTCATCAATTAAATTGATTAAACTACATCGTCCTGTTAAGCATATATTTTTATTTTTCTTGAAAGGATGATTTTAGAAATGAGTGCTATCACCGTTCTATTAGCGCTATCTCCAATCATTTGGTTGATCGTAGCGTTATCCATCTTGAAATTACCTGCATGGCAAGCAACAAGTGTTGCTGCAATCGGTTCTTTCATCATCGCTATTACAGCATTCCAATCTGACCCATTCATTATGGTCACTGGTGCCCTTGAAGGTGCCGCTTTGGCAATCTGGCCAATCCTATTAGTTATTACAGCTGCTATCTTCGTTTATAACTTGGTAGTACATACGAAAGCAATGGAAACTATTAAAACAATGCTTTCTTCTGTAACATCTGATACTCGTGTACTTGCATTGTTACTTGCATGGGGCTTTGGTGCCTTCATGGAAGGTATGGCTGGCTTTGGTACTGCCGTTGCAATTCCAGCTGCTATGATGGTTGCAGTAGGTTTTGACCCATTGAAATCTATCATCGCATGTCTCGTTGCAAACTCCGTACCAACAACATTTGGTTCCATCGGTATTCCAACAACTACATTGGCATCCTTAACAAACCTTGATCCAAGCCATTTAGGTACATTCATTTCTGTACAATTATTCTTACTTAACCTTATCGCTCCATTCTTCGTTGTTATGATTATCGGCGGCGGTGTTAAAGCGTTAAAAGGCGTATTCCTAGTTACATTACTTTCTGGTTTAGCATTAGCTGTTCCTGAAACTATAATCAACGCTGTAATGGGTCCAGAATTATCCGTAATCTCTGCATCCATCGTAATTATGGCAGTTATCATCGGTTGTGCAAAAATTATGCCTCCTAATGATCCTGAATACGCAGTTAAACAAACTGGCGAAGTTCCTAAAGTTTCTGGTAGTGAAGGCTTAATCGCTGCAATGCCATTCATCTTGATCTTCGTATTATTGTTATTGACTTCTAAATTGTTCCCTGCAATTAATGGTCCTCTTGCGTCCATTAAAACATCTGTACCTATTTACCAAGGCGCTGGTGCAAAACCTTACACATTCGTATGGATTGCAACTCCTGGTATCATGATTTTCATCGCTGGTATTGTTGGTGGTTTCATCCAAAAAGCAAAAGCTGGCGAAATTTTCGGTACATTGGGTTCCACAGTTAAAAACTTGAAATTCACATACCTTACAATCATCACAGTTGTTATGACAGCTAAATTGATGACTTACTCTGGTATGACTGCAGATATTGCGAAAGCAATGGTTGCTGGTACAGGTTCCTTGTACCCTCTATTCGCTCCTATCGTAGGTGCGTTGGGTGCCTTCTTGACTGGTTCCGGTACAAACTCCAACGTATTGTTTGGCCCACTTCAAATCGCTGCAGCTCAAGGTTTAGATCCTACAAACTTCGAAGACCTTGGCTTCTGGTTGGCAGCAGTTAACTCCGGTGCAGCTGGTATCGGCAAAATGTTGTCTCCACAATCCATCGCGATTTCTATTGGTGCCGTAGGTCCTGCTTTGAAAGCATACCTAGAAAACCACAAAGAAATTGGTTCTGAAGAAGCTCACAACTTAGAACATGAAATCGAAGCAAGCGTTATCATGAACAGCGCATTCAAATACTTCTTGATCTTCATCGTTATGCATGGTTGTATTTCCTTCTTCGGTCAACATTTCATCCATGAAATTCACCACTTCTTCTTCTAAGATTTGGTAACACAAAAAGAACAGCTCTTAATGAGCTGTTCTTTTTTATTGCTTATCGAAATGCTATAAATAATGGGACCTAGTATAGTTAGTATTATTATATGTATTATAAAATACCCCTCTATTAGTAAACCAATTGCTCTACTTCCCACTTTGTAAACGTACCAGTATCTGCATCAATTTCAAAGTCATATTCATAACCATTGTAATGAATTTCACCTTCATACTCTAAACGGCCATGATCATAATCGCGATTGAACTCAGTTACATTTGCAACTGTTGCTCCTGGCACACGAGCCAATGCGCTTTGCACTGCCTCATCAGAACTAATAGCTTCTACCGAAGAAACTACAGTAGTACTCAGGACAGCTACTACTGTCAAAATCAAAGATTTTACTATTTTTTTCATATAATTCTCTCCTACACACAAATCAAATCGATATTTTTAGATTCAATAATATATCTATTGTAATCGATGAGAAAAAAGATAGCAAATCATAATTCTTACTAAGAAAAATCTATAGAAATTATCTACTAATCATGTTACAATACATCGTATCAAATAGAAAAAATTAAATGCAGTCTGCGAAGTGCGATTCGCAGGCTTTTATTTTTCCCAATTTAAGATAGGAGGATTTTATGAATCAAGAAAATTCTGCTAAGGTATCCTTTATCTTAGTAGTATTCCTTGGCATGTTAACAGCCATAACACCGCTCGCAACAGATCTTTATTTACCAGCATTACCAATTATGCCTGGCGAATTAAATACAACAGCATCAAATATTCAAATGACCATTGGTGTTATGACCTTTGGTGTTGCATTAGGCCAATTATTTGGTGGCCCTATTAGTGACACAATGGGTCGTAAGTTACCACTCATTGTAGGCAATTTACTATGTGTCATCTCTGGCATCATTTGCGCCTTTGCACCTAGCATTGAAATACTTTTACTAGGAAGATTTCTACAAGGCTTAACTGGCTCAGTAGGTGTTGTAATCGCTAAGGCTATCGCTCGAGACTTTGCCTCTGGCCAAGAATTGACAAAACTCTTTGCATTACTCATGATGGTTAACGGCTTAGCTCCAGTACTTGCCCCTCTCATAGGTGGCCAATTGCTCTTATTCACTACATGGCGTGTAATTTTTGTTATTCTAGCAGTATTCTCTGCTATTCTTTTGGTAGGATCTCTCCTTTTCCGTGAAAGCTTACCAAAAGAAAAACGTGTCACCGGTGGCGTAGGTGTAGCAGTTAAAAATTATATTACACTCATCAAAGATAAACCATTCTTAGGCCAAACATTAATCCAATTATTTGCCTTTGGCGGATTTTTTGCATATATCTCAGGTTCATCATTTGTATACCAAAATATTTTTAATCTTTCCGCCCAAGAATTTAGCTATCTCTTTGGTATTAACAGCTGTGGTATTATCTTAGCTAGTGCCATTAGTGGTCGCCTTAGTAATGTTATTACATCTAGACAATTACTAACATTCAGCCTATGGCAACTTACAATTGGCTCCTTACTATTCTTAATTGCTATGATTTTCGAATGGCCACTTATTCTTGTAACAACTATCCTATTCTTTACCGTATGTACCGTATCCCTATTTGGCTCCGCCTCCTTCTCTATGGCGATGACCAACTACGGAAAAATGGCCGGCAGTGCCTCTGCAGTACTTGGCTTTGCAAGTATGTTCGCTGCAGGTATCGTATCTCCACTCGTTGGTATTGGTGGGGAATATACGGGTGTACCCATGGGGATTACAATGCTAGTATGTGCAGTGCTTTCCTTATTGTGCTTATATGGTTTAGTTGAAAAAGAATAATCTCTTTTAAACATTTGTGTGAGCCCCACAATGGGGCCCTGTTACAACAGAATAATATCAGTATATAAATAAGATACCCCTTTCCTTGCTCAGTCCTTCGTAAAATCGCTTCGGAAAGGGGTATCTTATTTATATTAACACTACCTGTAGAGGCGTCCCATTGTGGAGCTATACGCCTATATATTTACAATAGATTAATTCTTTTCTACGAATACCCGAAGCACAATAACGGAAAGCGCCTGTCCAGCTGATTGTACGGAAAAGAGATGTGGCATAGCCACATCTCCTCCCTCTCCCACTGCACTAGTTATATTTTCAATGGGACATCTTCATATCAAATGTATATAAAAAAGAATACGGCCCTCTCTGCAGCGATTTTACGGAACGTAGTGACGTACTGAGCCAAGAGAGGGCTGTATTTTTTCTATACTAATAATATGCAGTTGTATCCGGGCCCCATTATAAAATGAAAGCACCTTATCGCTTATTTACAATAGCGCCTTTCCCTTCTACCATCCGCACTAGTTATATTTTCAATGGGACATCTTCATAACGAGTGTATATAGAAAAGAATACAGCCCTCTCTGCAGCGATTTTACGGAGCGTAGTGACGTACTGAGCCAAGAGAGGGCTGTATTTTTTCTATACTAATAATATGCAGTTGTAATCGGGCCCCATTGAAAATATAACAGAGCTCTTATTCAAACATTGTCGATAGTAATAGTTTCAATCTATTTGCTTGGTTTACTGCACTGGATCCTGGGTCGTAGTCGATGGCAGCAATGCGCACGTCTGGGTAGGCAGCGGATAGTGTTTTTACCATGCCTTTACCTGTTACGTGGTTTGGTAAGCAGCCGAATGGTTGCAAGCATACGATTTGTTTTGCCCCTTTTTCGATGAGGTCAATCATATCGCCTGTAAGGAACCAGCCTTCACCGCATTGGTTACCAAGGCCAATGTATTGAGCTGCTTCTTTTGCTACTTCTGTCATACGTTGTAGAGGGTCGAAGTGTTTGGACGCCGCTACAGCTTTAGCGTATGGCAAGCGGTAAAGTTCAAGGGCTTCACGAGCCAATGTACCGAAGAAGCCAGATAGCCATGTACCATCAAGGTATTTAGCACGATATGTACTATCCATTGCACAGTACAAGAAGAAGTCTAATAGGCCAGATGTAACGACTTCGCCACCTTCTTTTTCAATGAGTTCATTGATATGATTGTTAGCGCTTGGATGGAATTTAACGTAAATTTCCCCTACGACACCAACGCGAGGTTTTTGTACATCTTTGTTAACCGGTAAGTTATCAAAGTCATGAATGATTTCTTTGATGTACTTATTGTATTGGCGAAGGCTTGCAGATGTAATGTTTTGCTGTAATTTTTTAATCCAGTAATCACATAATGCATCCGTAGAACCTGGGTTAGTTTCGTATGGACGTGTAGCCAATACGCATTGCATGAGGGCATCACCGTAAACAACGGCTTGGATCATACGATGTAAGAAACCTTTTGTCAATTTGAAGCCTGGTTGACGTTCCATATCACTCGCATTGAGGGATAGGATTGGTACTTGCTTCATACCAGCATCGATTAAAGCCTTACGCAAGTAACCGATGTAGTTTGTAGCACGACAACCACCACCTGTTTGAGAGATGATAACAGCTGTTTTATTAATATCATATTTACCAGATAGTAGAGCAGACATGAGCTGACCTACAACGATAATCGCTGGGTAACAGGCATCATTATTGATGTATTTCAAGCCCACTTCAATGTCGTCACGCGTTGGAGCTGCCAACATTTCAAAGTTATAGCCTTCGTTTTTGAGGACTGGATCTAAGAGACTAAAATGCAATGGTGACATTTGTGGCACCAAGATTTTATAAGTCTTACGCATTTCCTCTGTGAACACAACCCGATTATAATCGTATGTTGGTAATTGCTCTTCCACCACTTCTGGTGCTTCTGGGTTATGATGACGACGCAAGCTACGTTCCATTACGGATTGTAAGGAACGCAAACGAATCGTTACAGCACCAAGGTTTGTACCTTCGTCAATTTTGAGTAAGGTATGAATTTTATGGTTTGCTGAAAGTATATCTTTTACTTGATCCGCTACGATAGAGTCAAGACCACAACCGAAGGAGTTAAGTTCAACGATTTGGAATCCTTCTGTTCTACTTACGAATTCAGCAGCACGATATAGACGGCTATGGTAAGACCATTGATCTACAACACGTAAATGCTTGATTTCATGACCAAGCGGCGCAACGCCATCTTCTGTAAGAACCGCCATGCCAAGAGATGTAATAAGTTCTGGTATACCGTGGTTAATACCGGAGTCCAAATGATATGGACGACCAGCTAATACGATAGTCGGAATTTGTTCTGCTACAAGGCGAGATACGGTTTTCTTCGTTGTTTCACGATAAGAGGCCTTACAGTTTTCTTGTTCTTCCCAAGCTTTTTCTACAGCATTAGCAATATCTTTCTTCTTGAGGTCCAAGAAGTCCAACGCTTTCACAAGGGCAGGAACAAGAGATTTCTTATCAGCTAATGGCAAGAATGGTGCGTGGAATGGAGTATCCCCTAGAACCTCTTGCATGTTGTTTTTGATAAGTTCCGGATAAGAAATAACCATTGGACAATGGTAATTATTGTCGCGGCTAAATTCCTTAGGGCCATGTTGAATACAAGGGTACCAAACAAAGTCTACTTGTGCATTCGCAAGATCGCGAATATGACCATGTACCGCCTTTGCTGGGTAGCAAGCCGTATCGGATGGGATTGTATCGATAGCCTTGTTGTATTGGTCCTTCGTTGTGTAATCGGAAAGGATTACTTCATAGCCAAGTGTATTAAAGAATGTAAACCAGAATGGGAAATCCTCGTACATATTGAGGACGCGAGGAATACCTACGCGCATTTTACCTTCGAACTCTGGAATATTTTTCTTTAAGTAGTAGTCGAAGTAACGACGCAATTTAACTTCTACTAAGTTAGGAACTGCTTTGCGTTCCTCTTGAATCATACCACCTGCACCGCGGTCACAACGGTTACCCGTTACGTAGGTACGACCATCGGAGAAAGCATTGATGGTAAGCATACAATTGTTAGAGCAAAGGCCACAATTGCGCATTGTCGTAGATACTTGTAAGGAGTTAAGGCCATTGCTATCGAGCAATGTACTTTTTTCCTTTTGTAACTCTTCTGCCGTTTCAGCTGCAAGAAGGGCCATACCATACGCCCCCATCAAGCCAGATACGTCAGGACGAATTACTTCTACGCCCATCAATTTTTCAAAGGCGCGTAATACGGATTCATTGTAGAATGTACCGCCTTGTACAACGATATGATCGCCCAATTCTTTAGGATCTTTTACCTTAAGAACCTTATAAAGGGCATTTTTAATAACAGAGTAAGCAAGACCTGCCGCGATATCTTGTACCGTAGCACCTTCTTTTTGAGCCTGCTTAACTTTAGAGTTCATAAATACGGTACAACGAGAGCCCAAGTCGATTGGCAAGGATGCCAACAAACCTTCCTTCGCGAATTGGTCGATTGGAATGCGTAGCCCGGATGCGAATGTATCGATGAAGGAGCCACAACCAGAGGAGCATGCTTCGTTCAATACGATATCTTCGATATAGCCATCACGAACCTTACAGCATTTCATATCTTGACCACCGATATCCAAGATGAAGGATACATCTGGGCAGAAGTAGCGAGCTGCACGATAATGTGCCATTGTTTCTACTTCACCAATATCGATGCCAAGGGCACGTTTAAGGAACGCTTCGCCGTAACCAGTTACACCAGAATGCGCAATATAAGCGCCTTTTGGTAAGAGTTCATAAATTTTCTCGATCATTTCACGAGATTTTTCTAATGGTTTACCATGGTTTGGACCATAGTGAGAGAAGATAATTTCCTTATTACTATTGATGAG
>CAKPSA010000055.1 GCA_934183145.1 uncultured Veillonella sp. | reverse complement strand
TTACTTATTACAAAACGTACAAAAAATTAGGCTAACTTAACCTAGAGTTATGGCAAGCCATTCAAAATAGATATGACTTTTTAAGGGCACTCATGGCGTATGAGTGCCCATTTTTGTTGACCTTAGTCATTGTCTACTTTTATAATTAATATATTGTATACAAATATGAGGAGTTGAATGGAATGAAATTTAATACAAAATGCGTTCATGGCAGCGGTAGACCAGATAGCACTGGTGCAATTTCCCCTGCAATTTATATGTCTAGTACATTTTCCCATCCAAAGTTGGGTGATACAACAGGATATCAATATACACGTGAGTCTAATCCAACACGGGATCGATTGGAACAATTGATCGCTGGTCTTGAAGATGGTAAGGATGCATTGGCATTCTCCTCCGGCATGGCCGCAGTGGACGCTGTATTCCATCTATTCTCCCCTGGAGATCACATCATTTTAGGTGATGATTTGTACGGTGGCTCTATCCGTATGTTCACAAATATTTACGAACAAAACGGCATTGAGTTCACCTATGTTGGCACATCCGATCTTGATGCGGTGAAAGCAGCTTTCAAACCAAATACAAAGGCCGTATATATTGAAACACCTACAAATCCTATGATGGAGATTACAGACGTTCGTGCATTGTGTGCCTTAGCTCATGACCGCAATGCACTAGTAATCATCGATAATACATTCTTGAGCCCATATTTCCAAAAACCATTGAATTTGGGTGCCGATATTGTTGTTCATAGTGGTACAAAATTCATCGGTGGTCATCATGATGTTATTTCTGGTTTCACTATTGTAAATGATGATGAATTGGCTGCTAAATTGCGTTTAACTTATAAAACGGTAGGTGCTTGCTTATCTGCTATGGATAGCTGGCTCGTTATCCGCGGTGTTAAAACATTGGCACTTCGCATGGAACAACACCAAAAGAATGCCATTGCTCTTGCTGAATGGCTTAAAAAACAACCTAAAGTTACAAAAGTGTTATTCCCAGGCCTTCCTGAACATCCAGGTTATGAAATCAATAAAGCTCAAACTACAGGCTTTGGCGGTATGTTGTCCTTCGAAGTAGATAGCGAAGAAACAGCTAAACAAATCTTAGAAGGTATTAAACTTATTCAATTCGCTGAAAGTCTTGGTGGTACTGAGTCCTTGTTGACATATCCTGTAACCCAAACTCATCCAGACTTGAAACCGGAAGATGCAGAGCGTAAAGGTATTACTCGTCGTTTGTTACGTTTATCTGTGGGTATTGAAGATACAGAAGACTTGATTGCAGACTTGGAACAAGCTTTCAATAAATAAAGGAGTTCCTATGGGACAATATAATTTTGATCAAATTTTAGATAGAACTCACACAAAATCCTTGAAATATGATTTTGCTGTGAAGCGCGGTAAACCAGCGGACGTATTGCCATTCTGGGTGGCAGACATGGACTTTGAGGTGCCACCTGAGTTAAAGCAAATTTTGCTAGATCGCGTAAACCATGGCGTATTTGGTTATACTGAATCCGATGATGAATACTTTGAAGTATTACAAAACTGGTTCACTACGCGCTTTAACTGGACACCAGAACAAAAATGGCTCGTTAAAACACCGGGTATCGTCTTTGCCTTGGCCATGGCGGTTCGCGCTTTCACCAATGAAGGGGAAGGCGTGCTCATCAATCAACCGGTGTACTATCCATTTAGCATGGTTATTGATGATAACGATCGCCGCCTTATCAATGTGCCATTAATCAAAGGGGAAGAAAAATATACCATCGATTTTGAGGGCATTGAACGCGCTATCGTGGAGGAAAATGTAACATTATTCCTCTTGTGCAATCCGCATAATCCTGTAGGCCGCGTATGGACTGAGGATGAGTTAAAACGTCTTGGCGACATTTGTATTAAACATAACGTACTCATCGTGAGCGACGAAATTCATGCTGACTTTGTTTGGAAAGGTCATACGCACAAGGTCTTTGCTGATCTTGGTGAAAGCTATGCAGAACACTGTATCGTATGTACAGCGCCTAGTAAGACTTTCAACATCGCTGGCTTACAAGTAAGCAATATTTTCATTCCTAATGATTCCTTACGTCGTCGTTTTATCAAAGAAATCGACCGCGCTGGTTATAGTCAATTAAATACAATGGGCATTGTTGGTTGCGAAGGGGCCTATAAAGTGGGGGCACCTTGGCTCGACGAGTTAAAAGAATATATTCAAGATAATATTCAGTTCACCATTGATTATGTGGCAAAATATATGCCGAAAATCCACGTATATCGTCCGGAAGGGACATATCTCATGTGGCTAGATTGCTCTAAGTTGCCATTAAGCCCTAAGGAACGCGATGAATGGATTATCAATGAAGCTAAGTTGTGGCTAGATACAGGTTCCATGTTTGGTGTTGATGGGGAAGACTTTGAGCGCATCAATGTAGCATGCCCTCGTAAAATATTAGAGGAAGGTCTCGAAGCTTGGCGTCGTGCCTACGAGGCTAGAGGCTTTTAATAATATTGGTTAGATTGTTTAGATTAGGTTATCAAATTGTTTAGTGTGTAGAGGTGATAGTATGCCTATTAAAGTAATAAAAAATTTACCGGCCATTACGAAATTAGCTCAAGAGAACATTTTCGTTATGGATACAGAACGGGCGGAGACTCAACAAATCCGACCTTTGCAAATCTTGCTAGTCAATTTGATGCCTACTAAAGAAGTTACAGAAACTCAAATCTTACGTGCTCTTAGTAATAGCCCATTGCAAGTTAATTTAACCCTTTTGCATACTGCATCTCGGAAGGCTAAAAATACAGATGAGCAATATTTAGATACCTTCTACCGCACCTTCGATGAGGTGAAAGACGAGTTCTTTGATGGCATGATTATTACAGGTGCTCCTGTAGAATTAATGCCTTTTGAAGAAGTTGATTACTGGGATGAGTTAGTAGAAATTATGAATTGGGGCGAAGAGCATGTATACTCTACGTTCTATATTTGCTGGGGTGCACAGGCTGGTTTGTACCACCATTTCGGTATTAATAAATCCGTTATGGCTGAAAAGCTATTTGGTGTTTATGAGCATGATATTTACAATGATCGCCCAGTGCTCTTGCGTGGCTTTGATGAAAAATTCTGGATGCCACATTCCCGTCATACCACAGTTTCCTTACAACAAATTAAGGAAAATCGTGATTTGGAATTATTAGCAGGGTCTGAACCAACAGGTGCAGCTATTGTTCGTAGCTTAGACAATAAACACATCTTTGTATTTGGTCACGCTGAATACGATTGGGATACACTTAACCGTGAATACGTACGTGATATTAAAAAGGGCTTGGATATTGCGGTTCCTGAAAATTACTTCCCTGATGATGATCCTAAACAACGTCCCGTTGTACGTTGGCGTTCTGTAAGTACATTGTTGTTTACGAACTGGTTAAATTACTATGTATACCAAGAAACGCCGTACATCATTGAACAAATCCAAAAAATGAAATTCGAACGCGATAAAAATTTAGGTGCTTATATCTAAATTGTGTTCAGTAGAAATACCCCTAATTACTTTTAACGGTCTCTATAGTGAGATGGTTTTAGAGAAGCAATTAGGGGCTTTTTTTGTGTGTATGACCTGCATATAGCTGTAATTGGTATCTTTTGGACGGGTATTTTATGAGTAAATATATGTTTGCTATAGTTTCAAGTTATGGCTAACTGTATAAATTAATAGTAGACATAATTTTTAAAACATAGTAGTATACTAGGTATAAAGAACGAACTCAATTCACAGTTAATATAAAGGAGTTGTTATAATGAGCAAACAATACAGATTTGAAACATTACAATTACATGCTGGTCATACAGTAGATCCAACAGGTTCTCGTGCAGTACCTATTTACCAAACTACATCTTTCGTATTTAAAGATGCTGAAGAAGCAGCAGGTCGTTTTGCCTTAACTAATCCTGGTGGTATTTACTCCCGCCTTGGCAATCCTACTACAGATGTATTGGATGCTCGTGTAGCAGAACTTGAAGGTGGTGCAGGTGGTATCGCTGTAGCATCTGGTTCCGCAGCGATTACGTACTCCATCTTGAACGTGGCAAGCGCTGGCGATAATATCGTTGCTGCATCCACATTATATGGTGGTACTTATAACTTGTTTACAGCTACATTGCCACGTTTAGGAATCGAAACTAAATTCGTAAACCCTGATAATTTGGAAGAATTTGAAGCGGCTATCGATGACAATACTAAAGCTGTTTACATCGAATCCATCGGTAACCCTGGTATTAACCTTATTGACGTACAAGCCGTAGCTGATATTGCACATAAACACAATATCATCTTGATCGTAGATAATACATTTGCGTCTCCATACTTGTTCCGTCCATTAGAACATGGTGCTGACGTAGTTGTTCATTCTGCTACTAAATATCTTGGTGGTCACGGTACAACATTGGCTGGCGTAGTAGTAGAATCTGGTAAATTCGACTATAAAGGTTCTGGTAAATACCCTGGCTTCTCCGAAGGTGACGAACACTACAATGGTTTAGTATATGGTGATTTGCCAATCCCATTCACTGTAAAAATCCGTGCTCAATTGCTTCGTGATACTGGCGCATGCATTACTCCACTTGCAGCATGGCAAATTTTGCAAGGCGTTGAAACATTGTCCTTGCGCGTAGAACGTCACGTAGAAAATGCTCGTAAAGTAGTAGATTTCTTGACTAAACATCCTAAAGTAGCATGGGTAAGCTACCCAGAATTAGAAGACAGCAAATACAAAGCTTTAGCTGATAAATACTTCCCTAAAGGTGTTGGTGCTGTATTCACATTCGGCGTAAAAGGTGGTAAAGAAGCAGGTATTAAACTTGTTGACTCTTTGGAAATCTTCTCCAACTTGGCTAACGTAGCAGATGCTAAATCTCTTGTTATTCACCCTGCATCTACAACACATGCACAACTTAACGAAGAACAACAAAAATCTGCTGGCGTAACACCAGATATGATCCGTGTATCCATTGGCCTTGAAAATATCGATGACATCATCGAAGACTTGGCACAAGCTTTGGATAAAGCATAATTTCTTACTTCCATACTGGAAATACTATAGATCAAACTTTCAGAACATACAAATGACATTCTTGAGCTCTGACCTCGCTTAAGAAATAGAACACAAACTATCAGACCTATAAAACTTATACAAAAGACCTCCCTTCGTGGGAGGTCTTTTTGTGTTGAAGTATGTATTCTAGTTAATTGTAAATTAGTTTGTTGTGTTATGGTAGACCTCTATAAATACATTGTAATATCTGTAGGATAGAGGATAGAGGATAGAGGATAGAGGATAGAGGATAGAGGATAGAGGATAGAGGATAGAGGATAGAAAAAAGACCTTGGATTCAACGATCCAAGGTCTTTTAAAGGGAGTATAGTGTGTGTAACGTTTGGTCTGTGGTGTGTGAGCACAGACCATTTACCTATTGTGTGAGATAGGGTTTTGAGAGAGCCCTGTGTGAGTTTGTAGGGGCTCTCTAAGTTTGTGTGTTAGTTTGTGTTAGAGAGTGTATCCAATGGATACTGTGTGTATAGTATGTGTGTTATATGTGTAGTGTGTCATCTTAGTGGGTTAGGATAGGGGTTCACTAGATGAAAGGAAATTCTTAGTATTTTGTATTTTTAACTTTGGAGCTCAAAACTTTACCGGATGTAGCGTCAACTTTTACTTCAGCTTTTTTGTCGCCACCAGTTGTCATATCGAATTCGTATACAACTTTACCGTTTTCACGTTCAACGGACCATTCCATAGTTTGGAAATCAGAACCTACTTTTTCAAGAGCTTTTGTTTCAGCTACTTCAGGGATGATGATGTTTTGAACGTTAATAGTTTTGTTAGCTTTAGCATAGCCTTTTACTTCTTTACCAACAATTTGGCCAGTTGCTTCGTCTACTTTAAGTTCTACTTCACGATTGTTGTAGTAACCTTCTACTTCGTAGTAAGGGTTGTGTTTTGCATCATAAGAAATAGATTTTACAGTAGCGCCAGGGAAGTTTTGTTGGAATACTGTAATAGCGCCCATGTAATCAACAGAATAGTTAGCTTGAGCGGATGGAGCTACGCTACCAACGCCTTTCCAGTTGCTATTGTTGTTATAAGCATGGTTGCTAGCTGCGCCAACTACACCTGCTAATAATACTGTACTAACGCCAAATGCACATAATACCTTTGATACTTTCTTAACATTTTTCATGATGAATGCCTCCTAATATAAGGTACTTTTATATACTGTTTTGTGAAAGTAGATTTTACTCAATCTACTTACGTATAATTTAATGTTGCTACATGAATATAAAATGAAATTTAAAGTTTTTTGTATGAAGATGAGTATATCTTTTAGTTATTATAAACGATTGATAATAACTATAATATATGGTCAAAAAAACAAAAACCTTGAAATCATTGTATATATAGTATTAGACTACATAGTTAACTAAAAGTCAATATGCGTAGTTGACAATTAAAAATACAAGTGCTTTAATTTAGGTAGTTAGTAGTTTGTTGATGTGTTATTAATGGAGGTATACCATGAGTTCCACAGTATCGAAACAAGGTCGCATTACCACCCGTCAATTAACGATGACAGCACTCTTTGTGGCATTGATTGCCGTAGGTGCTTTTATACGGGTACCATTACCAAATTGTCCATTTACATTACAAATCTTATTTACTACCCTCGCAGGCATTGTATTAGGCAGTCGATTGGGGGCTGCTAGCGTTGGTATTTACATTGTCTTAGGTTTAATTGGGGTACCGATTTTTACATCTGGTGGTGGCCCTGGTTACATTTTACAACCTACCTTTGGTTATTTAATTGGTTTTATGGTAGGTGCTTATGCAGTGGGCCGTATTGCAGAAACTATGGAGACTTTATCTTTTAAACGATTATTAGTAGGATCTATATTAAATCTATTTATCGTGTATGGCCTTGGTATGATTTATCTATACTTTATTATGAATTTGTACTTAGGTAAACCAATTGGGGTAGAGGCCGTTATTATTACATGCTTCTTAATTCCCGTAGGTCCAGACATTTTCCTTTGTGCCGTTGCTGCATCTCTTGGCAAACGAATTGTTAAAGAGTTACATCGATAATATAGTCCTTATATAATACTATTATATGTTTACTAAATCTATGTTTATTAAAACCGAGGCTTAATGCCTCGGTTTTTTTGTTTATGGATTTATTTAAGCCTGTTTAAGACTATCGATTTAAGATTATTTGTTTAAGGATATACATAACCTAAAATAGGTTCTGCTGATTTTATTTTTGTAATTTCTACGTATGGTTGTTGACGACCGTGGAAATCTCGTGTAGATACTTTGCCTTCGATTGAAACCCATTCTTCATTGGCTAAACTATCGCCATCTGCTTTATAGGCGGTCATGCCAATCGGTGCCACGTCAGCAATACAGCAGGACATAGCCATACGAGAAATAGTAAACTCATTAGATTTTAGCGTGTTGTCATCGCGGTTTACATAGCCTGTCATATATACAGTGTAGTCTTTGTATTGGTCTACATTAGATCCAACCTTTACAATGGTTTGATAAAAATTGTCTGAGTTTAATACAATTTCTTTTTTGTCTTTAGAAATGCCTGGTTCTTTACTTTCACTATTAACAGTAATCACCTCGCCGATGGCATCGTTTGTGAAATCAAAGTTGTTTGTATCATCATTGATTCGTGCTGCACCTTGAACACCAGTTGTAGGTACAAGCACAGGCGGAACGATGAGCAAGACTACGGGAATGATGATAGGTACGATAGAGCGCCAGTTGTGTTTATAATAGCGCGATGGAGCCCAAATGATGGTAGCTAATCCGCCTAATATGAGAGCTATACTACTAATACCTAGTAGCAGTTCATATCGTGGTGCGATATAGTTCAAATAACGGCCTGTTACGATTAGGTATACACAGCAGATACCTAAGGTGAGGTAAAGTAAGCCTTTCACAATGGAAAAGCGATCTTTCAGTCCTAATTTCATAGAATCATCTCCTTTTATATTCATGAAGAACTGAAATAGTAATGACTAAACATTAGCTAAAAAAGAATTGAAAACCTAATGCTGCTAAATAGGATATAACAACAATTGTTAAGCCTAGACGAAGAATAAATGATGTAGGCATATATTGTTTTAAAATATATACGTTTTTAATATCTAGCATAGGTCCTAAGATGAGGAAACCCATGACTGAGCTCATAGGGAACAGGGTGCTCAAGGATTTGCCTATAATAGCATCTGATGTAGAACAAACAGAGAAGAAGAACGCCAATATTAGCAGAATTGGGATGGCCCACACGTCAGGTAATGTGATACCAGCGTTGATGAGCCAAGGCTTACCATACACTTGAACTACGGATAGTACACAAGCTGCAAT
>CAKPSA010000054.1 GCA_934183145.1 uncultured Veillonella sp. | reverse complement strand
TGGGATATTATTGCAAAAGAAGGTCGTGTAGCTATGTTGGCAGGCTCTGTAGCTCGCAAAAAAGCAGCTCGATTCATTATTGATAATGCAAAAGGCGCTGAAGCGGCTAAATAATAGTTTGCTCAACTAGGTACATGAAAAGGTGAATATATGTATGTACCAATCGTAGTTGAACAAAGTGAACGCGGCGAGCGTTCCTATGATATTTACTCTCGCTTGTTAAAGGATCGCATTATCTTCCTAGGTGGACCTATTGATGATAATGTAGCAAATGCGGTTATTGCGCAAATGCTTTTCCTAGAAGCAGAGGATCCTGATAAGGATATCCATTTGTACATTAATAGCCCCGGCGGTGTTGTAACTGCCGGTATGGCTATTTATGATACGATGCAATACATCAAACCAGATGTGTCTACTATTTGCGTAGGCTCTGCAGCGAGCATGGGGGCTGTGCTTTTAACCGCCGGCGCTAAAGGTAAACGTTATGCGTTGCCTCATGCACGCGTTATGATTCACCAACCACTAGGTGGTGTTCAAGGGCAAGCATCTGAAATTGAAATCCATGCCCGTGAGATTCTTCGCATGCGTGAAGAATTAAATGGTATCTTAGCTTCTCGCAGTGGACAAGATATTGAGGTTGTAGCTCGTGATACAGATCGCGATAACTTCATGAGTGCTCAGGATGCCGTTGAATATGGCTTAATCGATGAGGTGCTCACAAGAGAACCTGTAGAAAGCAAGTAATGGAGGCGCCCATTGGCAAAAGATAAAGATACAATGCGCTGCAGTTTTTGTGGACGCACAAGCGAAGAAGTCCGCAAATTAGTAGCGGGGCCTAACGTATATATTTGTGATGAATGCGTTGAAGTATGTGAACGTATTATTGCGGATGAGTTAGGTGAAGTAGAAACGGATGACTTCAACTTAAAAGAATTGCCAACGCCGAGAGAAATTAAAGCTCATCTTGACGAATATGTTATTGGTCAAGATGATGCTAAAATCTCTTTAGCCGTGGCTGTATATAATCACTACAAACGTTTACAAACAGATAATGTAGTTGATGATGTAGAATTACAAAAGGCTAATGTTTTATTCATTGGTCCTACTGGTAGTGGTAAAACACTATTGGCTCAAACCTTAGCGAAAATGCTAGAAGTACCATTTGCTATTGCAGATGCTACAAGCTTAACTGAAGCTGGTTATGTAGGGGAAGATGTGGAAAATATCTTGCTTAAAATTATCCAAGCTGCAGATTATGATATAGCTCGGGCTGAACGTGGCATTATCTATATCGATGAAATCGATAAGATCGCTCGTAAGTCTGAGAACCCTTCCATTACACGTGATGTGTCTGGCGAAGGTGTACAACAAGCATTGCTTAAAATCTTAGAAGGTACCGTGGCTTCTGTTCCACCTCAAGGTGGCAGAAAGCATCCAAATCAAGAAATGCTTCAAATCGACACTACAAATATTCTCTTTATTTGTGGTGGTGCATTTGATGGTATGGACAAGGTTATTACTAAGCGTACCGCTAAGAAAACCCTTGGTTTTGGTGCAGATGTACAACGTAAAGAAGAACGTAATGTATCGGCTATCCTAAAAGATGTTGTACCTGAAGATTTATTGAAATTTGGCTTAATTCCTGAATTTATTGGTCGTTTGCCTGTTATGGTAACATTGGACCAATTGGACAGAGAGGCATTAATTCAAATTTTGACAAAGCCTAAAAATGCATTAACAAAACAATATGAAAAAATTCTATCCCTTGATGGTGTAGAGTTAACTTTCACTGAAGATGCATTAGAAGAAATCGCTGATGAAGCATTACAGCGAAAAACAGGTGCTCGTGGTTTGCGTGCTATCATTGAAAAAGTGATGAAACGCGTTATGTTCGAGGTTCCTTCCATGCCGGAAGTAGCTAAGTGCATAGTAAATCGTGAATCCGTGTTGAGCACAGGTGAACCTATACTCAAAAATGAGGCAGACCAAGACATCCAGTTGAAATCGTAATTCGAAGAAACTCATTTCTGTGTAGGAATGAGTTTCTTTTCATAATATAAATACCTGGAGGAAGTATGAATTTACTCGAAGTTGGGATTCCGACTGTACCTCTTAGAGGCATGGTTGTATATCCGAATATCGTGATTCACCTCGATATCGGTCGAGACAAATCCATTAAAGCGGTAGAAGCCGCAATGAATGAGGATCGCATTTTAGCAGTTGTTAGCCAAAAGGATGATGCTGTTGATGCGCCTACTGTTCATGACTTAGCCCAAATGGGTACATTAGTAAAAATTAAGCAAATGTTGCGCTTACCAGGTGGTATTGTACGTGTTCTTGTAGAGGGCATTACACGTATTCGCGTAATGAATATTACAAGTATGGATCCGTACTATGTAGGGGACTACGAACGGGTAGCCTCCGAATTTGAAGACGATGTTGAGCTAGAAGCGTATCGTCGTTTGGTGCAGTCTAAATTCGGCGAATGGGCGGAAGAGGCTAAATCTGTTACAGATGAAGGCGTAACACGCGTAATGGAGTTACGTGACCCATGTGAATTGGCTGACCAAGTTGCGTTCTTATTACCTATTAATAACACTAAACGCCAAGAGTTACTTGAAGAGTTATCCGTAGCTCGTCGTTTAAATATGATCGTAGGTATTTTGAATATGGAATTACAAATCTCTGATTTGGAAAACTCCATTAATAATCAAGTACGTCAATCTATGGAAAAAGCGCAAAAAGAATATTTCTTGCGCGAAAAAATCCGTGTTATCCACGATGAATTGGGTGACAAAGGGGATCCAGAGGAAGAAGCTGAAGAATTACGTGTTAAATTAAAAGCACTTAACCTTAGCGAAGATGTACATGAGCGTATCGATAAAGAAATTTCTCGTTATAGCCGTATGCCGCAATTGATGCCAGAAGCAACTATTTTGCGCAATTACCTAGATTGGGTATTGGCGTTACCGTGGAATGAATTGACTGAGGATCGCTTGGATATCAAGGAAGCTCATGCTATGCTTGAAGCGGATCATTATGGTCTTGAAAAGGTAAAGAAACGCATCCTTGAATTCTTAGCTGTTCGTAAGTTAACTGGTAAGAATAGCGGATCCATTCTTTGCTTAGTAGGCCCACCAGGGGTTGGTAAAACATCCTTGGCTACGTCTATCGCTAAAGCAATGAACCGTAAATTCATCCGTGCATCCTTAGGTGGTGTTCGTGATGAAGCTGAAATTCGTGGACATCGTCGTACGTATATTGGCGCATTGCCAGGTCGCATGATTCAAGGTCTTAAGAATGTAGGCACTAAAAATCCTGTATTCTTGTTAGATGAAATTGATAAATTAGCATCTGACTATAAAGGGGATCCATCCTCTGCATTGTTAGAGGTATTGGATCCAGAACAAAATAGTACATTTAGCGATCACTTTATCGAAGTACCATTCGATTTCTCTGAAGTATTCTGGATTACAACGGCTAACGTTGCATCCAATATTCCTGGTCCATTGTTAGATCGTATGGAAATCATTGAATTATCTAGCTATATGGAACAAGAGAAATTAGAGATTGCTAAGCGCTATTTAGTACCTAAACAAATCAAGAAAAATGGTCTTGAAGATTATAAGGTTAAATTATCTGATGCAGTGTTGAAAAAGGTTGTTTCCGAATATACTCGTGAAGCGGGTGTTCGTACCTTGGAAAAAACGATTGCTAAGATTTGTCGTAAAATTGCTTATAAAGTCGTTGAAGAAGGTGGAGATGCACCGAAAGTAACGACAAAAAATCTTCATGAATTCTTGGGTGCACCAATTTTCGTTGACCAAGAGCGTGAAAAGAAACCGCAAATTGGCTATGTAAATGGTTTAGCTTGGACTTCTGTAGGTGGTGTTGTATTGCCATGCGAAGCAACAACTATGAATGGTACAGGTAAACTTGCATTGACTGGTAGCTTAGGTAAGGTTATGCAAGAATCTGGTCAAGCTGCGATGAGCTATATCCGTCACAATGCAAAAGCCTTAAAAATCGAGGATGATTTCTATAAGAAACTCGATATTCACGTTCACTTGCCTGAAGGTGCGACACCTAAGGATGGCCCTTCTGCAGGTATTACAATGACATTGGCGATGGTATCTATCTTAACAAACCGCAAGGTTCGTTCTGATATTGCCATGACTGGTGAAATTACATTGCGTGGCCGTGTATTACCAATCGGCGGTTTAAAAGAAAAGTTATTAGCAGCCTTGTCTAATGGCATTAAAGAAGTATTGATTCCGAAAGGCAATGAAAAGGATATTGCAGAATTGCCTGATATTGTAAAAGAAGGTCTCATTATCACGCCAGTAAAGACAATGGATGAAGTATTAGCAAAGGCACTTGTGTAATGCAAAAAAAGAAAAAATCCACTAAACAAATGGGCCCAAAACCACAATATACACGAAAAGAACCGAAGGGGCCTCGTATTATAGCAGCAAAATATAATACTTCCTGCGTTAAGGCAGATCAATATCCTGAAGGGGATACAGTAGAGATTGCTTTCATCGGGCGCTCTAATGTGGGCAAATCTTCGTTGATTAACTCCTTGTGTAATTATCGTGGGTTAGCCCTCGTTAGTGGCCAGCCAGGTAAGACAAAGACGATAAACTATTTTGATGTAGAGTCAAAAGAGGATATTTCTGAAACAGAGGAACGCCGTTACCATTGGTTCCTCGTTGACCTTCCTGGTTATGGATTTGCAAAGACAAATAAAGGAAACCGCAATTTGTGGTCTTCCTTTATTGCCGATTATATTTTACATTCTGAACGATTGATGTTGTTGTGTTTATTAATTGATGGTCGTCATCCTGAGATGCCTATCGATAAGGTAGCTTATGATTGGCTCGTTGAAGCTGGTGTACCATTACAAATTGTAGTGACTAAGGTCGATAAATTAACAGCTAAAGAAAAGTCTGCTAATTTAGCGATTATTAAGGAAATGTATCCAACTGCAACACCGCCAATTCTGTATAGCTCTTTGAAGCATACTGGCCGTGAGCTTTTACAACAACGCATCAATAAAGTTCTAGTAGGAGATGAAGCATGAGTCAAACCAATGAATTAGAGATTATGGAACGCATTGCTCTAGATTTAGAGGGTGTGGAAGAGTCTCTTGCATCATCTTTTAATACAGGTGCAGAAGACTTTAATGCACTGATTCGACCATTATCTGTTGCAGGTGGTAAGCGTTTGCGTGCGCAATTATGTTTATTGATTGCTAATGCAGGTACCTCTGTAGAACGTCAACGTATTAGAATTGCTGAAGCTGTAGAAATGCTTCATTTAGCGACACTGATTCACGATGATGTATTAGATCAAGCTGAGATTCGTCGCGGTGAAGAAACGATTCATATGCACAAAGGCAATAAGGTAGCCATCCTTAGTGGGGACTACTTGTTTGCCAAAGCATTCCAAATCGTATCTGAAATGCCTAATATGAAGTATTTACAAATTTTCTCCCATATTATTACTTGCCTTGTAGAAGGTGAGTTCATGCAGATGGAAGATGTATACCGCATCGATCAAGGTATTGAGCGCTATATGACTAAGACCCAAAAGAAAACAGCGGACTTTATGGAAGGCTGTATGGAATTGGGTGGCCTATTAGGTGGCTGGAGCGAATCTGAAATCGTTGAGTTGAAAAAATATGGTCATGCTTTGGGCATGGCATTCCAAATTACTGATGATATTATGGATTATCGTGAAACAACAGAGACGACTGGTAAACCAGTGGGGAATGATTTGCGCGAAGGTTTATTGACATATCCGTTGTTAAGTATCGTTAATGATGATAATAAAGATAAATTGCTTGCAGATATTAAGGCCTTGAATAATGGCGGCGATGAGCAGGCTATTATCGACTATGTTATCGCTCAAGGTGGTATTGATAATACATTAGCTGTAGCTGATCAATATTGCAAGGATGCTTTGGCAGCACTCGATGCTGTACGTGATTTCCCAGGCAAGGAATTCCTTGTGATGGCAGTAGAAAATTTAGCTGATAGAAAGGTATAATATGGAACCATTCGAACCAAAACCGGACTTCGAATATCCCATACAAAAACCTTCTTTTGATAGTGTAGTTCGTCAAAAACGTCGCGAAGCAGAGTTAAAGGCTGAGCAAGAACGGTATAAGGTGGCAAATCAACGCGTTCCTGAGGAATCGGAAGAAGAACCTATTTATACTGAAATGGAACAGAAAATGATGGACGAAGCACGGGAATTATCTCTTGTGGGTCATCTGTCTGAATTGCGAAAGCGTCTTATTATAATGGCTGTTGCAGTTGTTATAGGAACGTGTATTTCTTATTATTATGTAGACTTTTTATTGGAAATACTCCTAAAACCAGCTGGTAAGCTTTATTATATGAAACCAACTGAAGCCTTCTTTACATATATGAAGGTGTCTATAGTAGGTGGTCTTATTATAGGGGCGCCTATTATATTGCATCAGATTTGGCTATTTGTTAAGCCAGCCCTTACTGTACGAGAAAAGCAGTTATCTAACTGGATCTTACCGGTTGCCATAGGACTATTTGGCATCGGTATTGTATTTTCTTATTTTCTCGTGCTACCTGCAGCCGTTAAGTTCTTTATGGGCTTTGCTACAGACGAATTACAACCGCTATTTTCCATTGGTCAGTACATGGACTTTGTATTATCCTTTGTACTACCCTTTGGATTTATCTTTGAGTTGCCGTTGATTTTAATCATCTTGGGATATTTCAACTTAATTACATCGCGTTTTTTAAAAACGAAGCGAAAGATATTTATTCTGATATCCTTTATCATAGGTGCTGTCATTTCACCAACACCGGATATGTTCTCTCAAACGATGATTGCATTGCCTATGATATTGCTATATGAAACGAGCCTATTTGTATTGGCTAAGATTATGAAGCGCTAAGGAGTTTATTTAGGAGGAACGATGAAAACCTACGAAAATTTAACCACTTATAACCCCGGTGAAATAGAAGGGAAATGGTATTCTTATTGGGAAAACCAAGGATACTTTCACGAAGAAGTAGACACAAATAAAGAGCCATTTAGTATCGTGTTGCCGCCTCCTAATGTAACTGGTATGTTGCATATGGGCCATGCTTTAGATAATACATTACAAGATATCCTCATCCGTTTCAAACGCATGCAAGGCTACAATGTATTGTGGATGCCTGGTACTGACCATGCTGGTATTGCTACTCAAATTAAAGTAGAAGAGATGCTCGCTAAAGAAGAGGGGAAATCTCGCTATGATTTAGGCCGTGAGAAATTTGTAGAACGCGTATGGGAATGGAAAAAAGAATACGGTGATACTATCGTAAAACAAATCCGTAGCTTAGGTGCATCTTGTGACTGGTCTCGCGAACGTTTTACATTGGATGAAGGATACTATCATGCAGTGCGCGAAGTATTCGTAAGCCTGTATGAAAAAGGTTTAATCTATCGCGGTGAACGCATTATCAACTGGTGCCCTCGTTGTGCTACTGCTTTATCTGATGTTGAAGTTGAACATGAAGACGAACATGGTCATTTATGGCATATTAAATATCCTGTAAAAGGTGAAGATAATCGTTTTGTTGTTGTTGCTACAACTCGTCCAGAAACAATGTTCGGTGACGTGGCAGTAGCAGTAAATCCTGATGATGATCGTTATAAAGACCTCATCGGCAAAACATTGATTTTACCATTTGTTAATCGAGAAATTCCTGTAATTGCTGATGACTATGTAGATGCTAGCTTCGGTACAGGCTGCGTAAAAATTACGCCTGCTCATGACCCTAATGACTTTGAAATGGGTCAACGTCATAATTTGGAATCCATCGTTGTTATGAACAATGATGCCACAATGAATGAAGGTGCTGGCAAGTTCAATGGCATGACTCGTGAAGAAGCTCGTAAACAAGTAGTAGCAGAACTCAAAGAATTAGGCTTACTTGAAAAAATCGATGATCATGACCATGCAGTAGGTCATTGCTCTCGTTGTAATACAATTATCGAGCCAATGGTATCTAAACAATGGTTCGTAGATATGAAACCATTAGCAGAGCCAGCTCTTAAGGTTGTTAAAGACCACGAAGTAGAGTTTGTTCCTGAACGGTTTACAAAAACTTATGTAAACTGGCTTGAAAACATCCGTGACTGGACCATTTCCCGTCAATTGTGGTGGGGCCATCGCATTCCTGCATGGTACTGTGATGACTGCGGCGAAACTATCGTAAGCCGTGAAGACATTACTGAATGTCCTCATTGTCACGGTCATGTAACACAAGATCCAGACGTTCTTGATACATGGTTCAGCTCTGGTTTGTGGCCATTTGCTACAATGGGGTGGCCTGAACAAACTCCTGAGCTTAAACAATGGTACCCAACAAGTGTTCTCGTAACTGGTTACGATATCATCTTCTTCTGGGTTGCTCGTATGAT
>CAKPSA010000053.1 GCA_934183145.1 uncultured Veillonella sp. | reverse complement strand
GATTATGTATTAACTGGTGGCGAGTTGCCAGCTATGGTTGTGGCCGATGCAGTAGCTCGCATGATCCCAGGAGTCCTAGGTGCGGCGAGTGGGGCACAGGAGGATTCTTTTTATGAACCGTTGCTAGAATGCCCTCAATATACAAAGCCCCCTGAATTTAGAGGCTGGACTGTACCAGATGTATTGCGCAGTGGCCATCATAAAAACATTGCTACATGGCGTCAAAAAGAAGCACTTAAAAGAACTCGATTGTTGCGTCCAGATTTATTAGGGCGTCCATTAACAAAAGAAGAGATTAAACTTTTAAAAGAAATTGTTGCAGAAGAGTCTGAAAGACATAAAGGTGAAGAATGAAAGCTTTAGTATTAGGCGCTACTGGTGCAGTGGGTCAGCATATTGTAGACACATTAATTGATAACCATGAAATTCAAGACATTCATGTATTCGTACGTCGTCCTATTACGTATACATCTCCAAAGGTAACAGTTCACGTTGTTAATTTTGATGAGCCTCGTGAATGGGCGCATTTAGTGACAGGAGATATTCTATTCTCTGCTATGGGTACAAACCGTAAACAAGCAGGATCTAAAGAGGCACAATGGACAGTAGATTATACCTATCAATATGAAATGGCGCGCATTGCATCTCAAAATGGTGTGAAAAAATATGGTTTAGTATCCTCTTTAGGGGCAAATCCTAAGTCTCTGTTTTTCTATATGTCCATGAAAGGACAATTGGAAGAGGTCATTTTAGAATTACCTTTTGAAGCGATTGTAATCGTTCGGCCTGCGACTTTAATCCGAGAGGAACCAAAACTAGTAGAACGCATTAGCTGTGCTGTATTTGGTATGATCAATAAAGCTCGTATATTAATGAGTCAAGAACCTGTAAAAACGGTTGATGTAGCAAATGTTCTTGTAAAAGCTACTATAGGTCAACAATACGGTATTTCTATTGTTGATAATGAAACGATTCATGAACGTGTAGATTACTTTAAAGCTTAATTTCATTAAATTTCGTTTTGGAGAGAGGGTAGTAAAGAACTAGTGTAGTTTTTGACTGCTCTGGCGAGGTTGTTTATGGAGTTTAATTGTTATGACGTCCTTGAGGTGCAGGGCAGTCGGTATGTAATAACTGAAAAAATTAAATATAACGAGATTATTCCAAAAGCAGATCAGGAACAGGCCTATAAAGCGAAGCCATCAATGCAAAAATCACCTGGTGATTATTGGCACGAATATGGCCTCGAGGCTGTAGAGGGAACCGATAAAATATGGGTCACCATTGAATACAATGATAATGAATGGTGCACTGTATCTAGAACATCTTATCGCAAACGAGCACCGAAGGGCTTTACATTACATCAAATCGGTTTAGAGAAGGTTGTAGCTGTAGATGGTGATAGTGGTGCTTCTGTAGGTGACCGGGCTGGCTATAAGGAATACCAATTGCCTTGTGAAGGCGGTGCTAGTGTATTCTTTGAAGAAAACTGGTTTAAAGGTGAGAAGATGTTCGCCGAAGGGGCACGTGTTCCTTTGAGGAATATTCGTCTCTGTAATGATGCGGCAGCTAACGCTATTAGTAAAAAGAAACGGAATCAACGTCTGAAAAAACGCTTTGAAGGAGTTGCTAGTGCTATAGGGGTCGGTGCATTATTTTTTATGTGCCTTATTAGCTGGGAAGGTGATATATCTTGGCATGACGTACGTGCTACATTTGGATTCCCTTACACCGCAAAAGAGCATATGCATGATACATCCGTGTATTATACTAAGACGGATTCGGAGAATGAATATGTATATACTTCCAGTTTAGATCCTGTGAGTACAGCCTTGGATTTAATCGAATCTTTAGACGGAGAGATTAGAAATGAAGGTGATGACCTACAAGAAGGTCGTGAAGTCATTGTATTCTATGATGCTAAGTCCGCCTATATTATTACAAATACGAACGGTCAAACCCAAGTTAAGGTGTGTGAGCAAGGAAAGTTGACACAAGAGGATCTAGATATTATTAATGGCACAATGCGAAAGTCTCATGTACTTGATTCCTATGCCTATATGGTTCGCCAAAAGGATAGTGGGGGACGCGATAAATTCTATAACGTATATAATCATAATGCGGCTAGTCCATCTAACCGTTCACTATGAAAATAAAGGGACAATCTTAGGAGGTTAATTATGATTTATATTCCTGATGTACTATTGACGATTTTTTATGCTTGCTTTGGAATTTTCCTAATGTTAACAGCCAATACTGTTATTGATTTCTTTGTACCAGGCAAATTTAGTGAAGAAATTAAACGAGGCAATTGTGCGGTGGCTTGGCTTTCAGCGGGGTCCTTTATCGGTATTGGTGAAATCTTGCGCGCTGTTATCATGTCTCCTGCCGTGAATACAGCTGATACATCTTTATTACATGGTGTAGTGGCAAGTATCATATATGCTATTCTAGGCATTATATTGTTTGTAACAGGCTATATGTTTATTAATTTATGGCATCGAAAATATAATTTATCTGAAGAGATTATGCGTGGTAATACAGCAGCGGGTATCCTCGTCTTTGGTATTTTTGTAGGTCTTGCTCTCGTTGTTAGTGGTGCTGTGCACTAAGGGAGTGTCCTATGTATAAGCCAAGTAAGAAAACTATATACATAACGGGTGCCTTTGCCGCTGTGGCGGGTATCGTTGGTGTGTCTTCATACTGGAATGACATCGCTTATGCTGTATGTGATAAAATCTATCCCGAAGCAAATGAAGGGGAAGTGCGTTTGAAGGATAATCAAGGTAATCGCTATTCGTTATTAAATCATGGCGATGGTAAAGAGACGGCTTTATATGATGACAATCGGTCTGTTACCTTTCATCGTGATACTAGCGGTAATTTAGTGTGGGATGCAGGGCTAGCAGGACTTTTGCCAAGTATTGCTGCAGGCTACTATATTTTCCATGGATTTAATCCTCCTACAGCGCGTATGGATGGACGAACTATGACCTATCGTGTGGCAGCCCCATTAAAACCGTATGAGGAACCTAATGTATATACAACAACAGGGTCTAATACGCATAGTACGTTGGGGCGTAGAACTTATTTAGACTATGAAAAGCGTAGAAGTCAAAAAGCATCTTCTATAGGTCAAAAGTCTGGTTTTGGTAGTGCCGGTGTACGTTCTAGTAGTTCCTAATGGAGGGCGAGACTATGAAATCGTATATAGATGAACTTGATACGAATATATTGCCTTTTGTGGATTATGAGGGCTATGATGATCGGTATCCTACCTTTACTGCACAATCCTTTCCAGCTGAATTTTATGATGAAATACGACATGCATCGCGTATGTTGTTTCAAATATTTTGTAAGGCGGCTAAGGTCTTTCAACAGGCACCTGATGAGTTTGCGCTCAATATGGATATGCCAGAAAATTTGATTCCCTATTTACATCGAGGGAATCCATTGGGCTTACCTACATGGCTATCCCGATTTGACTTTGTCCTTGATGATAGAGGACGATTACGCATGGTAGAGATTAATGCGGATACACCCTGCTTTCTGATTGAAAGCTATTATGCTAATGGTGTAGCCGCACGATATTTCGATAAAATAGATCCTAATGCAGACGCCTATAATGAACTTAAACGCTTTTTGAAACGCGTATATGAAGGAACGTCTCGTAAAAAATATAGTGTGACTAATAAACATCAGAATATGATGACTGATAATGAAACAGAGCCTTTTGTTTTTGGGTGCTTTCATGATTATTTAGAGGACTATGGTACTACACAGTTTCTCTTACGTGCTATGAAATCAGCATGCCCAGAAGCAGATGTACGATTTTTATCCTTTTATGATATGGTCATTGATGATGAAGGTATTCTATTATCTGATGGTAGTCATGCGGCTAATCTGTATCGTCTACATCCAATGGAGTTATTGATTGATGAGACCACAGAAGAGGGCGAGCCATTAGGTGAAATGTTTTTAGATTTGTACAATGAGTACCGTTTCAATCTATTTAATCCACCAGAGGCGATTATTCTGCAGAATAAATCGTTTATGTCCTTAGTGTATGCTCTATACTTAACAAACCAATTTTTTACTGCCCCTGAGCGAGATATTATTGAACGCTATTTAACGCCATCCTATTTTGAAAGTGATTTTTCAGCCCTTGATGAAGGGCTTTATATTCAAAAGGAAATTTGGGGACGTGAAGGACGAAATATTCAGGTGGTTCAAAAGCATGGTAATCAAGCTGAACTATACATGGAGAAATTTGTAGACAACTATGATGATATAGTTTGTCGGGACAGTAAAAAGGTTATGTATCAGGATTTTATTAATCAAAAACGCTTTACTCATACTGTTGATAGTGGAGCTAAAGAAGGCTGTTTAACATTATCTTGTTTTATGCTTGGCGATCAAGCTTCTGCAGTCGGTTGTCGTTTTTCTCCAGAAGAGATTGCTGGTACTGAAGCTTATTTTGTACCGCTTTTAATCGATTAATTTTATTTTGTATTTTTTATTGGTGTGGAGATATAAGGCTTTGGCTAATTTATATATTGGACTTGTTCATTATCCAATTATGAACAAGCATAAAGAGGTCATTACGACGGCCATTACAAATTATGATATTCACGATATTGCACGAGCATCTATCACCTATGACGTGTCTAAATATTTTGTGATTCACAATATACCTGCTCAACGCGAGTTGGTGCATATAATCATGGAACATTGGAAATCTGGATTTGGCTCTACCTATAATCCGGACCGCAAGGATGCTTTCACAGGAGTGGAACTAGTTAATTCAATTGCATTAGCGGTGCGAATGATTGAAGAATTAGAAGGTATGAAACCTATTGTAGCTACTACGGATGCCCGTACTTACGATAATACAATTTCCTATGCACGGATGCGTGAACATCTTGAAAATGAGGGGCGCCCTGTGTTAGTATTATTTGGTACCGGTTATGGTATGACAAAAGAAACGATGGAAAGCTTTGACTATATTTTAGAACCTATATATGGCCATGGTGAATACAATCATTTATCTGTGCGTAGTGCTGTATCGATTATTCTTGATCGGCTACGGGGCGAAGCATGGTGGAATAAATAGGAGGCGTCTATGTCAGGACATTCTAAATGGGCAAATATTAAACATAAAAAAGGTAAAACCGATGCATTAAAAGCTAAATTGGCTACAAAAATCGGTCGTGAAATTACCGTTGCAGCACGTATGGGTGGTGCAGATCCAACAGGTAATATGCGTTTGAAATTAGCTTTGCAAAAAGCTCGTGAAAACAATATTCCTAAAGATAATATCCAACGTGCCATCGATAAAGGTATTGGCGCTACGGATATGAACGCATACGAAGAAATCGTATATGAAGGTTATGGTCCAGCAGGTGTAGCTGTTACTGTAGAGGTTATGACGGATAATCGTAACCGCGCGGCTGCAGATGTGCGTCACGCGTTCTCTAAACAAGGTGGTAACCTCGGTGAAAGCGGCTGTGTAGGTTGGATGTTTAAATCTAAAGGCGTTTTCGTTATCGATAAAGAAGGTCATGACGAAGATGAATTGACTATGCTTGCCCTTGAAGCAGGTGCAGAAGATCTTAAGTCTGAAGATGATGTATTTGAAATTTACACTACACCTGAAGACTTTGATGCTGTAGAAGCAGCTCTTGCTGATGCGGGTATTGAAACAGAAGTCGCTAAAATTACAATGATTCCAGATACAACTATTGAGTTGTCTGGCGATGATGCTGTAAAAATGCAAAAAATGCTCGACGTATTGGATGATCTTGATGATGTACAAAACGTATATCACAATGGTATTTTGCCAGACGACGAAGAAGAGTAATAACTATTATAAGGAGCACTTTCAAGGTGCTCCTTTTTTATATTTACCGCAGAGAATTGCTATAACTATGAAAAGTAATGAACTTATTATAAATTTTCTGAAGGAATTCATGAATTTCGATGTGGTATTATGCTATAATAAAATAGATTATGTAATAGAGGTAGGCGATAGCTTATCTCATTTTTAAGCTAAGGGGGTTAAGGTGCGAATTATAGGTATTGACCCAGGCACGGCTATATGTGGATATGGCATTATTGACGTGAAGGGGAGTAAATTAACACCTGTAGCCTATGGGGCTATTACAACTCCTAAGGAATTAACAGATTCACAGCGGTTGGAAATTTTATTTAATGACCTAAGTGATATTCTAGAGGAATTCAAGCCTGATAAGTTCGGGGTAGAAGAATTATTCTTTAACCGCAATGTAACGACGGCCATCAAGGTCGGTCAAGCACGTGGAGTTATCTTATTAGCGGCTGAACAACAGCGTATTCCTATTTATGAATATACACCGCTACAAATCAAGCAAGCCGTTACAGGTTACGGCAAGGCTGATAAGAATCAAGTTATTTATATGACGATGAATATTTTGGGGATTCGTGAGAAAATTAAGCCCGATGATACGGCAGATGCATTGGCTGTTGCTATTTGTACGGCTCATAGTTCTCACAATGATAGATTGAAGAGGTTGGTATAATGATAGGGTATGTACGGGGGATCGTAACACATCTCTTTAAAGAGTCTTGTTATGTAGATGTACATGGCGTAGGGTATCGTGTATATGTGCCGACCACTACGCGTCAACAATTGATTGAAGGTCATGAGGCAACGCTATTTACGTATTTAAATGTACGGGAAGATGCGATGCAACTCTACGGCTTTTGGACAGAAGAGGAATATGAATTATTTATTTTACTTATTTCTGTTTCTGGTATAGGACCTAAGGTGGGGCTTGGAATCTTGTCTGGCATGACACCAGAGGCTTTCAAATTAGCTGTTATCAATGGACAGGTACAGCAATTAACTAAGTTGCCTGGTATTGGTAAGAAGTCTGCAGAGCGACTTGTTCTTGAATTAAAGGATAAGTTAGCGAAGATGACGCACATATCTGCAGAATCACCAGCCGCTATACAACCAATCGGCGTTGCCGCTAGCGGTGCTGCCGGTGAGGCCATTGAAGCGCTCGTGTCACTGGGCTATTCAGAACGAGATGTGGCTGATATTGTTGAGTCTTTAGATGACGGTAAGCGCGATGTATCTGAGTTGATTAAGGTCAGCTTGATTGAGCTTGGGAAAGGACGATAAGGATGAACGAAGAAGTACGCCTTGTCGGAAATGGCGAGCACGAAGAAGATATGTGGCAATATAGCCTACGACCAAAATTCTTTAACGAATATGTTGGTCAAGAAGAGGCTAAAGGCAATCTAAATGTATATATTCAGGCTGCAAAGCAGCGTGGTGAAGCATTGGACCACGTATTGCTGTATGGTCCACCAGGTCTAGGAAAGACTACATTGGCAGGTATTATTGCGAATGAATTGGGTGTTAACTTTCGCATAACATCTGGTCCTGCTATTGAAAAGTCTGGCGACTTGGCTGCCATCTTAACGAATTTAGATGATCACGATGTATTATTTATCGATGAAATTCATCGCTTGTCTCGCAGTGTAGAGGAAGTATTGTACTCTGCTATGGAGGACTATGCAATTGATATTATCATTGGTAAGGGCCCAAGTGCTCGAACGGTGCGCATTGATTTGCCAAAGTTTACTTTGGTAGGTGCCACCACACGAGCTGGGGCTTTGGCGGCACCATTGAGGGATCGCTTTGGTATTATTAACCGGTTGGAATATTATAAACAACCGGAATTAGAGTTTATTGTGACTCGGGCGGCAGAAATACTCAATATTGGTATTGAGCCGACTGGGGCTAGCGAAATTGCGCGACGTTCAAGGGGAACGCCGCGTATCGCAAATCGTCTACTTAAACGGGTACGTGATTTTGCACAAGTCATAGGTGATGGGGTTATCACCCAAAGCATTGCAGATGATGCGTTACAACGTTTGTATATTGACAAAGAAGGGCTCGATCGAATCGATCGACGTGTGTTGGAGTGTATTATTGAAAAGTATGATGGCGGTCCGGTAGGGATAGATACTATTGCGGCAGCTATCAGCGAAGAGAGAGATACCATCGAAGATGTGTATGAACCATATTTGATGCAATTAGGATTTTTAGGACGTACACCACGTGGGAGGGTGGCTACTAAACTTGCCTATGAGCATTTAGGTATTTCACAGACAGGGAAATAACAATGAAAACGAAACGATTACAATTGATGATAATGGCAACTTTGTTTTTAGGTGTAAATATTGGCGGTGCATCTGTTGCACAAGGGGCTACATTGCAACATAAAAGTGCAGTGGTGACTAAAAAGCCAACGCCGAAATCAACAGTATCTACAACAAATGTATCGAAAGTAAATACGACGAAGCGGTCAACTTTTCGACCACTTGTAACTAAACCGGCGCCAAAGCCTGTGGCAAAAGTGACTCCGAAGTCAAATGCAACTAGACCTGCAGTAACGGCTCAAAAACCTGTTGCAAAATCTACAGTTACTAGTGCCAAAACTACAACGGTAAAGCCAGTTGCATCTAAGGCTGTAAAAACTTCTGATGCCAATAGTATTAAAGCTAATACGGCTGCTATTACGCGTAATAAAGTAGGTTCTGT
>CAKPSA010000052.1 GCA_934183145.1 uncultured Veillonella sp. | reverse complement strand
TCCTTAACTGGTAATGGCCTTGATAATGGCAATAATAAGATTGTTAATGTAGCTGATGGTACAAATGATACAGATGCTGTTAATGTACGCCAATTAGATGCGAAAACTAAGGCGGCAACGACTGAATTGACTGCTAATGGTGGTGAAAGTGCCGATAATACGACAGGCAATATTGTGTTGACTAAAACCACTGCTCCAGATGGACATATCATTTACGACAACAAGTTGAATGATAAGATTACCTTAGGTGCAGCGGATCCAACAAAAGCGATTACTGTGGATGGTACAAATGGCACGATCAAAGCTGGTAAAGATGGTAATGCTGTAGCCATTAATGGTACAGATGGCACTATTAAAGCTGGTGATGGTACAAATGCTGTTGCTATTGATGGCGTTAATGGTTCTGTGAAAGTAGCAGATAAAATTGCTCTTGATGGTAAGGATGGTAAGGCTGCTATTGGTACAGTAGGTATTGATGGTAAAGATGGCATCATTACTACAGGTGGCAATAATCCTGTTGCTATAAATGGTAAAGATGGTGTTGTAACAGGTTTAACCAATAAAACATGGAATCCTAATAACATTACTTCTGGCCGTGCAGCCACTGAAGATCAAGTTCAATCTGCTGTAGCTAATGCAGGCTGGGATGCTACCGTTGGTACAGAAGGTTCTGGTGTAAACAGCACACCAAGTGCAACACCAGAAAAAATTAGACCAAATGAAACGCTTACTTTCAAAGCGGGCAATAACATGATGGTTAGCCATGCAGGTAAAACAATTAGTTATGCAGTAAACCCTGAACTTACAGATATGAAATCTGCTACATTCAAAGATGCAGCGGGCAATACAACTGTAACAAATGGCAATGGCATAACAATTACACCTGGTAGTGCAAATCCTAATAATCCTAATGCAGGTCCTGTATCCTTGACTAAGGATGGCCTCAATAATGGCAACAACCAAATTAAAGGTGTAGCACCTGGTTCTGATGATACAGATGCTGTGAATATTGGTCAGTTAAAAGCATCCAATGCAAAAATGGGTGATGCCATTGGTCAAGTCGCAGGTGAAGTACAACGTGTAGGTGCTCATGCAGCAGCGATGGCAGCGTTGAAACCAATTCAATATGATCCATTAGAGCCAACTCAAATTATGGCAGGCGTAGGCAACTACCGTGGTGAAACTGCAGCAGCTCTTGGTCTTGCGCATTACACTAATGAAGATACTATGTTCAACGTAGGTGTTTCTGTTGGTGGCAACCATAATATGGTGAATGCTGGCGTAACCCATAAATTTGGTTCTAGCCCAGAAAAGAAAAATATTCCTGACCGTTACAAAGCAGGCCCTATTAGCTCTGTATATGTAATGCAAGATGAGGTATCTAGCCTCAAGAAGGAAAATGCTGAACAAAAATATGTTATTGCTGATCAAGCAGCTCGTCTAAATACATTGGAAGCTGAAAATGAACGTCAACGTCAAGAATTGGCTGAAACAAAACAAGGTTTAGATGATTTGCGCGCAGCAGTGGACAAATTGTTAGCATCTAAAGGTTAATCAGTATAGAGTAAGATAATCGATACTGAGCAATCTAACACTCTAGTCTTTCGAGGTTTACTTGAAATGATCACTCTTTTAGTGAGATGAAATTTCAATAACAATCATTTTGAAGAACTGAAGTTATAAAAAGAAACCCCTTACTTATCACGGTTATACCCTAGTAGGTATAATAGGATAGGTAAGGGGTTCTTTGCTATTTTGATATAGATTATTAAATAAAAATATAATATATGAATGACTTTTCATATATTGTTGTGATATAATACAGAAGATATTAGGAGCTAGCTGATAGCTCCAACTTGTACGATCTTGCATGAATAGGAGTTACTATGTTAGACCGCATACAACGATGGCTTTCTGTTGACACTATGCTGCCTGCTACAGAACGATTGGGGCCTATAGGAACCACTAAGCAGCTGTATGGTCGTTATTTAAAAATAGCTTGGCCCGCTACATTACAAGGCTTGATGTTACAGTTTATGACTGCCATAGACTTAGCGATGGTTGGTGCTTTAGGTGCATCCGCACTTGCTTCAGTAGGTATCATGGGACAGCCAGAGATGGTAATGCTCATATTCTGTCGAGCTTTATCTATTGCAGTAACAGCAATTATAGCTCGTCGTCACGGCGAAGGTGAAGTGGATGGTATGAATGCTGTTCTTAAACAGTCCATACTGTTGAACTTCTTGATTTATGTACCTTTATTGGCCATATGTTTCTTTAATTTAGAGCATATTTTACGCTTTACCGGTGCTGAGGATGGCTATATTGAGACCGCTGTTTGGTATGGTCGGTTTATCGTTATTAGTCTTATATTCCAGTCCTTTAGTCAGATTGTAGGGGCTGCTCTTATTGGGTATGGCAATACAAAGGTCATTTTTAAATCGAATGTAGTAGGGAATATTCTAAACACCATCATGAATTTCTTTTTGATTTATGGTATAGGGTTCTTCCCTGAGTTGGGTGTCATGGGCGCTGGTGTATCTACAATGATTAGTAGTGCTGTCATTGCTTTATTATTACTGCGTACGATTTCTCAACATACGACTACAGGTTTAACATTGCGCCATCCTTCAAAATGGAAGTTCGAACGATCAGTGTTACATACTATGTTCCACGTAGGTGGTAGTTCACTAGGGGAACAATTCTTTGAACGTTTTGGTATGTATACGTATACCATGATTGTCGCATCATTAGGGGCGGTTCCACTAGCTGCTCATTATGTATGTATGAATTTGATGGATATATTCTACTACTTCGCTATGGGTCTTGGCTTTGCTGGTGCCTCCCATACGGGTCAAAGTTTAGGTCATAAAAGACCGGATATTGCAAAAACGTATGGGGAAATTGGTGCCCGTATAGGTCTAGTTGTAGGCCTTGTCAGTGCATTGATCTTTATTGGCCCTGGGGATTTGTTAGTACAATTGTATACACGTGAAAGTGAAGTAGTTACGTTAGCAGGTGCTTTAATGGGCATCATGGCTGTTGCTGCATTCCCGCAAGCGCTGCAACAAGTATACTCTGGTGTCCTAAAAGGGGCAGGGGATACCTATTATATTATGAAATACTCCCTTGTTAGCGTGGCTATAATACGACCTATTATTACTTACCTATTGTGTATTACCTTTGGCTTAGGATTATTAGGGGCATGGTTATCCTTATGCTTTGACCAGTCGCTTCGTTTATGTTGTTCTTACGTACGATTTATTCGTGGGGCGTGGCAACATAAAATTGTTTAAAAACATCAATATTTGTATATGAGTATCATTCTTATATTGAAAAAATTAAAATAATTTATGAAAGGTTTATGAAAAACTTCTTGCCTATTCAATTTGTTTGATGTACAATACCAAATGTGGAAAAAATGACACATTGGGGAATGTGTTATATGACCAGAACATCTTATGTAAGGGATATATATAAGAACGAAATAAGAACCGCCTTAGTATTACTAAGGCGGTTCTTATTTTTATAAATGATTTTGTTCGAGCCAAGCGATACAAGCGGCTTTACCAGCAGCAGGTAACTCTTGACGAAGACGTTTTGCATCTTCTCTTAGTTTAGGAATGTCGATACCTGCATTAGAAAGCTCTGCACAATGGCCTACAAGCCAACTTTCAATTACAGCAGGATCAGCCTCCATATGGAATTGAAGTGCTAGGATATGAGTGTCTACGGAAAATG
This sequence comes from uncultured Veillonella sp., assembly GCA_934183145.1. Lineage (GTDB taxonomy): Bacteria > Bacillota > Negativicutes > Veillonellales > Veillonellaceae > Veillonella. The sequence goes on along the minus strand of CAKPSA010000052.1, from coordinate 5,005 downwards.
CTTGATTTGGACATAGCTCTGTTTTAGCAAGACGCACTGCACCTTTAGGGATTTCAAATTCATCACCATGCCAGTGAAGGACAGGTACATTGCCAAGCAATGCTAGAGGGGAGGAGGCCCCTTCAGGTGTATATTCTAGCGGCCCAAAGCCAATTTCTTTTTTGCCATGTTTCATAGGTCCTACGTGACCACCCATAATACGGGATATGAGTTGAGCACCTAAACAGATGCCAAGTAATGGTTTTTTGCTATTAATACGATCGGTAATAAATTTGATTTCATCTGTTAAGAAAGGATAGAGTTCTTCATCGTACGCGCCAATAGGGGCACCACAAACGATGACTAAATCAGCCTCTGTCGCATCATAGTGTTCAAAGTTGGCAAGAGGGGCCTCAATGTATGTTAGTTCAAAACCTCGATCAATAAGGACTGACTCTAAGATACCGGCATTTTCAAAGTTGATATGACGTACAATATAAGCTGTTTTACTCATGGTTCCTCCTATATAAGTACTATATATAATAGTAATTACTACAAAATATGCATCACTAGTATATCATATTCTATAGAATTTATTGTGTGATGAACATCATGATATGTAATAAAGATAGATTAAATACTATATTATCAATATATGACAGTATTCTTATAAACTAATACTGTTAAAGTATCACTAGCCATTGTAATATATTTTGTAAAATTATATCGAAAAAAGTCGTTGACATAATTTAGAAAATGTTTATACTAATGAGAGTAACATGAATAACCCTAAGAGAGGGATCATGCCTTTTTAGTTCAGGAAGGTATTGTAAGGAGGAAGAACATGAACAAGTATATTGCTGAATTTATTGGCACAATGATTTTAGTATTCTTTGGTACTGGCACTGCCGTTGTAACGGGTGGCTTTACTGGTGGTCTAGGTTTAGGTTACTTGGGCGTTGTAGCCATTGCATTAGCTTTCGGTTTGACAATCGTTGCTGGCGCGTATGCAATCGGTCATATTTCTGGTTGCCATGTAAACCCTGCAGTATCTATTGGTGTATGGCTTTCTGGCCGTATGTCCGCTAAGGATTTTGCCGGTTATGTAGTAGCTCAAGTAATCGGTGCTTTTGCAGGTACTGGTTTATTGAGTGTAGTTGTAAATGGTTCTGAAACACTTTCTGGTTTCGGTGCTGATGGCTATGGTACATTGAGTGCTGTGGGCCTTTCTATGGGCGGTGCATTTGTAGTGGAAACATTCCTTACATTTGTATTTGTACTTGTAATCCTTGGTGTAACAGCTAGTGAAAAAACATCTGCTCTTGCAGGCCTTGTAATTGGTGCTACATTGACAATGGTTCACTTGATCGGTATCCCATTGACTGGTACATCCGTAAACCCAGCTCGTGCATTAGCTCCAGCTGTATTCACAGGTGGCGAAGCATTGGCTCAAGTATGGCTCTTTATCGTTGCTCCATTAGTTGGTGGTGCGATTGCAGCTGTATTCCATCGTGCATGGTTCTCTGTAAAAGAAAATTAATTAAACAAAACGCCTACGAAAACGTAGGCGTTTTCTTTTATTCAGCTAAATTTAAAGGCGCAATAAGATAAGTATAAGATATATCTTAAAACAATAAATGGAAGTCTAATCAATCCTATGATTGGTAGCATAATATTCCTATATTATAGAGATAGTCGTATTTTTTAATTTAAGCTATATATAATCTGTATATAGATATAATTCGAATTTTTCATAATAAATTCATAAAAGATATTGAAATTTATCGAAATGTTGTGTAAAATGAAAGTATATTATTACCAAGGCCCTATGTTTTGTTAGGGGCTATTTTTGGAGGGAATTATAATGAATAAGAAATTATTAGCTTTATTGGCAGTTGCTGCTGTAGGCGTATCCGTAGCAGGCGCAACTCCTCAAACTCAATTCAACAAAGGTGAATTCCAAGTTGATCTTGGTGCAGCTCATTCTAAAGCAAAAACAGAAGCTTGGAATGCTGATGCAAAATGGAATTTCGATGGTGGTTTAACATATGCATTGTCTGATAAAACAGCGTTGCAATACCAATACCATGGTTTACATGATAAATTGAACGATATCGGTTATAGCGATAAAATGCACGAAGTAAACTTGGTGCAATCCTTGAACAAAAACTTCGCAGTATATGGTGGTTATGCTCACATCTCTGGCGATGACTTCGCTAAAGCAAACAATATTGCACAAGCTGGTTTGATCGGTAAAGCTAACCTTGGTTCCAAAGTAGAAGTTTACGGTAAAGCTGGTATCGGTACTAAGAAAACTACAACTTGGGAAGCTGGCTTAGGCTACAAAGTAAACGAAGATTTGGATATCAATGCTGGTTACCGTTATATCAACACTAAACGTGATGATGTTTCCAACATCTCCTTCCAAGGTCCTGTAGTGGGCTTGTCCTACCGTTTCGGTGGTCACAAAGCAGCTGCTCCTGTAGCAACTCCAGCTCCAGCACCTGTATACACTCCAGCTCCAGCTCCTGTAGTAGAAGCTCCTGTATACAAAACTCCTAAATTGGATTACTATGTACAATCCATCTACTTCGATTCCGACCAAGATGTAGCTCGTGCAGACCAATATCCAAACTTAACAGCTGCTGTAAATGCTGCTAACCAATACTCTCAAGACCAAATCAAATTGTTGGGTAATGCTGATACTGATGCAACTCCTCAATACAACGTTGGCTTGTCTGAACGCCGCGTACAATACGTAGCTCAATACTTAGTAAACAATGGCGTATCTGCTGATCGTTTCATCGGTATCGCTAATGGCGACACTAAACCAGTTGCATCCAATGCTACTGCAGCAGGTAAAGCTGAAAACCGTCGTGTAGACGTTTATATTCATCGCTAATTCTTAGATAGCTCTAGAGTTATCCTAGATTAGGGTTACAATAAGTCCACCTTCTATCATGCTCTCGTGTTCATCGGGGGACCGAGCATGTGATAAGGTGGACTTTTGTGTTATACTAAGCTTGCATACAATCGTAGGTCATACAATGTTCATTAAGTTTTGGTAATGTATGCGTTGTGAGTATAGTAAAGTAGGTTATATATGAAAAGATTTAAATATTATAAACCACTCATAGGAGCCATTATATTGGCTGGCGTTATGATTATGATGGCGCTGCGTATCAGCGATATTGCTAATGCTATTGATGCCGTCATTACTGCCTTTATTCCACTTATAGTAGGCGCTTGTATCGCATTTGTTCTAGATATACTAGTGGTGCGTTATGAACGCTGGCTGTGGCCTAAGAGTAAAACGGGGTGGAAAGATAAAATTAGACGACCTTTAAGCCTTATTTTATCCTTTGTTACTATTAGTGTTATCGTTTATTTTATTGCTCGTATGGCGATTCCACAATTAATTCATTCCATGTCTATCATCGTGGCTTCTTCGCCTCAGTTATATGCAGACTTCCAATCTTGGATGCAACACATTACAGAAACGATTCCAATGGCATCCAATCAAACACTTATGGATACCTTGAGTGGTGAAAGTATTGTTAAGTATACACGCGAGTGGGGCACAAAGGGTGGTACATACCTAGTCAATGCAATGGGGACCGCCTTATCTTGGACATTAAATATAGGCCTTGGTTTGATTTTTGCCATTTATATGTTGCTCGATAAAGAGCGTCTTATGATGCAAGGTAAACGTATTTTACGAGCTTATGCATCCGATGAGTGGGTAAATCGCGTTAGTTATGTCACACGTGTTGCTGTTCAAACGTTCAGTAACTTCTTTGTAGGCCAGTTCATAGATGCCTTGATTTTAGGCATTATGGTTGGTATCTCACTATGGGCATTTAATATTGAATATGCTACTACGATTGCCTGTGTTATTGGCCTTACTGCATTAATTCCGCTGCTAGGGATTTATGTGGGTGGCGTTATCGGGGCAGTTATCTTGCTTACTGTTAGCCCTATGGATGCATTGATTTATGTGATTATCTTAGAGGTTCTTCATCAAATTGAAAGCAACTTTATTTATCCTAAGATCGTAGGTAATTCTGTTGGTTTGCCTGGTTTATGGGTGTTTGCTGCTGTTATCGTTGGTGGTAGTTTAATGGGCGTTACTGGTATGTTAATTGGCGTGCCGTTGGTGGCTACATGCTACAAATTGCTTATGACTGATGTAGACGATCGACTTGCATCAAATGAAGGTTTATAGTATATTGTCTAAATAATATATCTATTTATGTATGTTTTGTGTGCTGTTGTATATAGCACGAACTTATAGTATTTCTAGTATACGGATGACTTTTACTATTGGTGAAAGCATTGTATATAGTAGGAGGATATGTAATGAATAAAAAGTTAATTTCTATGGCATTAACAGGTGTATTGGCGGTTGGCGTATTGTCCGTTGCTACACCAAGTGTAGCAGATGCGCGTAAAACAAAACCTGAAACAAGTACTGATATTACTGTACAACGTGCACCAGGCGAATCCATGGTTATGACTATGAGTAAAATTGGTACTATTTTCCAAAATCGCTATCCTAATGCAGCACTTCACTCTGTAGAGCTTAACTCTAATGATTTGAACTATGGTTACAAAGTGGTAGGCTATAGTAAATATCACCAATACAAGATGAAAATCGACGTAATCACTGGTAACACTTCTAATATGGAAGAAGGTGGTAAACCTAAAAAAGTTATTGGTGAAATCTTCAATAAAGATAAAGTAATTGAAGCGGCTCAAGCTGAGCGCGTTGCAAAACAACAACTTGGTGCTGATGCGGTTGTAAAAGGTTGGAAAATCGAAGCTCATGAAGGTAAGATTTTATACTATATGACAATGCATCAAGATGGTAAAAAGACTGTAGTTACTGTAGATGCTGAAACAGGGGCATATGTAGGTCAAACTAAATCTAGTAAATTACCTCCTGAACCAGATCAAGGATTCGATGGTCGCAGAACAAACATTATTTGGGATAATACCATTGATATGGGCCGTTAATCCATTTATA